>NZ_JACJDU010000004.1:0-179462 GCF_014163715.1 Shewanella sp. SR44-4
CGACGAAGATAAGCATCGTTGGAAAACAAAAGCGATGCATGATGAATACATCGATGCTTGAGGCGGTATTAAAGGCTGGTTTTGGTGCTTAGGTTAAAAGTTAAGCACTCATGCGGTGGCCCTGATTCAACTCCGAAGCGCGACACTCGCAAAATTAAGCGGCTAATTGTTAAATCACAGCACTCTCAGCTCTAACTTTTTGTTACAAGCTCTATCTTAAATTCGCTGCCTACGCCTGGTTGGCTGTCTATTTCAATTCTGCATTTCAATAAGCCCAATAACTGCCTGACGATGGCGAGTCCGACGCCGAGTTGTGGCAGACTTTGATTCGCTTCAAACGACAATGTCGTCATCGACAATTGTTTAAGGGCATCAACTTCATGCTTGTGCATGCCTGCACCTGTGTCACGCACGGTTAACCATTGTTGGCCATTGTGTTGTGCATTGATGATTTGTATCTTGCCACCTGCGGGAGTGTAGCGCAGGGCGTTATCGACCAAGTTGTTGAGTATGCGGCGCATTAGTGCAGGGTCGGTATAGATTTGGCTGGCATGGTTGATGTCAAAATCTAATTGAACCCCGAGCTTTTTTGCTCGAGGAGTAAAGGTTTGTTCAATATCACTAAGCAGTTCGCTTAGGTTGACTTGTTGCAGTTGCGCATCGATTTGGCCATTTTCGAGGGCGGCCAATTCTAATAACTGTGCTAGTAACTGCTGTAAGGTTTGGCCTGAGTTTGCAGCATATTGGATCAACGCTTCGTCCCGTTCGTGCTCGGGTAATATTAACCAAGTATCGATGTAACCTAACAATGCGGTAAGCGGGGTTTTTAAGTCATGAGACAAATGCAGTAAAAAGTCGTGTTTGGCCTGTTGTTGGCGTTTAACTTGCTGTTGTTGCAATTGGATTTCTTGCAATAAATGATTGATATGATGGCTGAGCTGGCTTATTTCTAAGCTGCCACGATAGCGCTGGGGGAGCATCAGTTCGTCAGACATCGGCGTGTTTTTAAGCTCGGTTAAGTCTTGCGCGAGTTTTTGGATTGGGCGGGTAAAATAGCGCAATAAAATCACGAATAGCACTAAAGCAAAAATAATCCAAAAACCGATTGTAGCGCCCCAGATTTTAGGTTGGTTTTCGGCGTTAATCAGTGCTTGCCAGCTGTCGTAATCTTCACCGCCAATGATCACATACAAATAACCACTGTGCAGTCCATCTTCGGTGATGAGTTTACTAGCGGAAAAAATCTTGTGGGTATCTTCGCTGCGCGGATCTGTGCCAAGCACTGGGAGGTTGTCGCCATTTAAAAACTGCTGAATGATTGTGGTATCGACTCGATGAGTTTTAATTTTTTCTTCTTTGGCGTCATAAGCAATCACTTTGCCATCTGGATCTAAGGTGTAAATTTCAAAGCTTGGCCCTAACAGCATAAAGTCGTGAAAGGCTTCTTTAAGCGCGGCGTCTGACGTGATCCCTTGCGATAACAAAGGGTTGATATGTGCCATGTGTTCAGCAAGTTGTAGGTGCAGTGATTGCTGAATTTGATTACGGCTGAATTCATGGTTAAGTTGCAACCATTGCCATAACGCCACAAACAGTAATAACACGATGATTGTGGATGCTAAAAACAACCGATTAAATAAGCGATTCATTAGTTGGTTTGCACCTCTGGTGGTGAAAATTTGTAGCCTACGCCCCACACTGTTTTGACAAGATCATGTTCAGGTGAGCACAAAGAAAGCTTGTTACGTAAACGGTTGATGTGACTGTTTACTGTGTGCTCATAGCCGTCGTAGTTATAGCCCCATACTGCTTCTAACAGTTGCATGCGGCTAAAGACTTGTTGCGGGTGTTTGGCTAAAAATAGCAGTAAATCAAATTCGCGGGCGGTGAGGGTTAACGCTTTATTAAACGCGGTAACTTCACGCGTACTGGAGTTAATGGTTACGCTGTTAAATTCAATTTGTTGGGTTTGTTCATGTTGGGCTTTGCCGCGTCTTAATAGTGCTTTTACTCGTGCGCGCAGTTCTAATACGCTAAAGGGTTTGACCAGGTAATCATCTGCCCCAGCTTCAAGGCCTAGTACCACATCTGCTTCTGAATCTTTGGCGGTTAATAGCATCAACGGGACTTCCTTACCGTCTTGGCGTAGTTGCTCACACAATATAATGCCATCACCATCGGGGAGCATGCGGTCCATTAATATGAGGTCGAGCTTTTTATGCTCGATTATGTGCATGGCTTGCTTCAAGGTGGTGGCGTGGTCGACGCTGTAGTTGAGTGCTTTGAGGTTAAGTATGATTAACTTAGCCAAGTCTTGTTCGTCTTCTACTAACAAAATATGTTGCGGACAAACATGGCCATTATGTTTCGCGTTTCCATTCATGGTGACTTCCTCAAAGCAAATCCAGTAATTGCATTAATACTTAGACCCGCTTTGAGGAGAATAAATTTCAATCGGGTTGAAATTCATTCAGTCGACACGACCGATTAAGATTATTCAGTACGCATAATAGTGACAGCTAACACCGGGTTATCAAAACGGTGCGACGCACCCAATACTGAATCGGCTAAGCCGTCGTACATTGAAATAACACCAGGATGAATATGCACAAAGTCGACATCATCACGGCTAGCGTTAAAACCTTCGCCGCCATCAGCAGGTCCTGGCATAGTACCTTTGGCTTCGCTGTTGGCTTCAGTGCCAGCATCATAAGCCATAAACTTCATCGCGGTTGTTGCATCTACTTCCATGCCGGCAATGGTGTAACTGTTAATACCGGTAAAGGCATCGTTAGTGTTAACCAACATGGTGGCCAAACTAATGCTAGCTACGTCGGCTTCATCTAAGGTCAAGGTCAATGTTTCTGACATACCAGGCATTAATAAGCCTGTGCCGTTAACGCTGCTATTGATCACGCTGAGTGCTGCTATGTCGGCAGTATCACCACCTTCAGCCATTTTCTCGAGTGCTTCGCTTGCCATTTCACCGGCGTTCCATAACATGGCATCACTAGCATGAGAGGCTAAGATAACGGGCGACATTGGTTGGTTAGCCGTCAAGTTAGTCACGGTTACCGTGAAGGTTTGCATCACTGGAGCTGGTGGGGTAACAACAACGGTATCGTCATCGTCATCACCACAGGCAGTAAGCAGTGTTGCAGCAGCCAGCATGGCGATTAAGCTGGGCTTAAGTGTAAAGTCAGTGCGTTTCATGGGCTACCTCCTTATTTTACTGTCACCACAACTTTGGCTACAGGGTTCAACCAGCGATGTACGCGACTGTCTAAGTCACTCATACCACCAGCAGGGTCCATGTCACCTAAAACACCAGGGTGAGTATGTACATTGCTGTTGTCAGAATTGTCCATCACGCCTGTGCCATTGGCTCCACCGTCACCACCAGGTGCTGCCGGAATACCCGGTACGCCAGACATGCCGCCGCCATTAATGATTTCATCATTGGCTTCTGTGCCTGCATCATATGCATTGACGTACATAGTATACGTGCCTGCTTCGGTAGGGATTTCCCAAGCGTCTAAGCCCATAAAGGCATCATTAGTGGGTAACACCATCGCTACGATAGATAAATGGGTGTTGTCGCCAGTATCAAGCATTACTCCACTTACATTGGCACCCGCAGCAAGCAAACCCATTGCCGGATTTGCTGATGTTACGCCTGCATTACCGGTTACAGCTGTATCTAAGTCGGCAATGTCACCGCCTTCAGCCATTTTTTGTAACGCTGCAGAAGCTTCGGTACCGACTTGAAACAGGTGGCTGTCAGCGTCGTGGGCTGCGATCAAAATAGGGGTGAAGTGATTTCCGTGAGTTAAGTTTGTCACGCTAACTTCAATATCAGCAGCGAAAGTTGGAAGGCTGAATAATCCAGCAGCCATAAGACTTGCAGTCACTAGTGTACGTTTCATAACCGAGCTCCTTTGTTTAATTGCAACCAGTATGAACAATGGATCTCACCTACTTATCGCCAAATTATCACAAAAGATTAACATCGTTAACTTACCGATAATGACGTGTGATATGGTGTGCTAAAACCAACAATAAGAGCTCACCTCAAGTTGAATTAAGGTGTGAAGAAAATAGGTTAATAATGATTAGACAACTGACTCCCGCTGACTTTGATGCAGTGATAACCCTAGGTGAAATAGTCCACGGCAGTGGTTATATGGACATTGAAGAACTCACAGCGATTTATCACAAAGGGATTAAAAATGGCATTAATGCCAATTTTGTCGCGCTTGAAAATGAACAACTTATTGGCTTTCGGTTAACGTATGCCGCGGGGCAATGGCCGCAAGATCAATGGTGCACGGTTAATCAGTGGGGCGTTGATTTTAACGATGTGTGTTATTTCAAATCAAACACTATTGCTGAATCTGGCCGAGGACAAGGGCTTGGTGGCAAGCTATTAGCGGCCTCCAAGGCTGCAGTAATGGCACAAGGGGCTAAGGCGGGGGTAAGTCATTTATGGCAGCAAAGCCCTAATAATGCTGCAGTGCGTTATTTTACTAAGGCAGGTGGTAAGTTAATTAAACAGCATCCGCAGCGCTGGCATCAACGTTATATGGGTGATGATTATATCTGTGTATTATGCGGTGAAGATTGTCATTGCGTAGCCTGTGAAATGCTACTGCTATTTTAATGTCTACTGTCTAAATCAATAATAAAAAAGAAGACTAATATGTACGATCCGCTGATTAACTCGCACCCTAATAATCAAACGTTTGCTCCTAGCTATTGGGCAAGCACTCAAGTCTTACCCGCACCAACCGCAGCATTGTCTGGCTGCCAACAAACCGATGTGGCTATTGTGGGGGGGGGCTACACAGGCTTATTAACAGCGTATTATTTGGCAACCGAATTCAATATTGAGTGCCATGTGCTTGAGGCCAACCAAGTCGGTTTTGGTGCCAGTGCCCGTAATGCCGGTTTTGTATTAAAAGGCTCGGGTCGATTAGGTTATGCCGCCATGACCAAGCGTTGGGACTTAGCAACGACCAAGGGCATATACGATGAATTCACCCAAGCGGTGGCTAGAGTCGATGGGTTAATCAAACAACATAATATCGCCTGTGAACCGCAAGAAGCGGGCTACTTAAAGGTGGCCCATAATCCCAAAGCATTGGTCTCGCTGCAAAATGCCGCTAATTATATTCAACAACATTTAGCCGACAGCCAAGACTCAGGTGCCGAGTTTATTTCAAGCCAAGATTTTAGATCCCAGTATTTAGATCATCATCAAGCTTTTGGCGCGCTGCGTTTAAAAGACGGTTTTGGTCTTAATCCGCTTAAATTGTTATTAGGTTATAAGTCGATGGTACAAAACCAAGGCGTGACTATTTCTGAGCAATCTTGCGTATTAGAGTGGATTGAAGAGGGCGGTAAACATCGTTTAATTACCGATAAAGGTGAGCTGATTGCCAATAAAGTCATTATGGCGGGCAATGCTTATACGCCTAAACGGTTTAACCCGCGCATAGACGATAAGTTTTTGCCGATATTAAGCAATGTGATTGTCACCGAGCCGCTTACCGCTCAAGAGCTTGCACAGGCAGGTTTGCATACTCATCAAGTGACCATGGACACCCGTATTTTAAAATACTATTACCGTTTATTACCCGACAACCGTTTATTGTTTGGTGGCCGCGGCGCGGTGTGGGGCAAAGATGCTGCAAACCCTGTTTACGGTGAGCGTTTAAAAATGGCGCTCAATAAGTGCTTTCCAAGCTTAACCAATAAAGCCGTGGCCTATAATTGGACCGGGTGGATTGCTGCTGCCATGGATGACATGCCCCATGTGTACAGTAAAGGTGGCGTGGGTTACAGCTTAGGATATTGCGGTGCTGGAGTGTCTTTTAGTAGCCAAGCTGCGTATCGCTTAGCACAAAGTATTGCCGGTGAAACCTTACCCAATTTGCCTTTGTATCAGCAACCCTTGCCTAAATTCCCCTTCACCCAAGCAAGACGGCTTGGGCAATGGGGTTATTATCATTATGGTTGGTTAAAAGACCGTTTTGGTTAATCGCCCATTTCTAGGTTAATAGACGACTTTTTAGTTAACCAACGACTTCGCCAGTGCTGATCCTAGTTTCGTCTAATGGCTCAATTTTGAAATTGAAATAAGCATAAGATGCACTAATAAACGGACAGACTAAGTTAAAGAAGGCGTAGGGCAAGTAAGCGATAGTGGCTACGCCAAGTGTACTTGCCATAAAGGCACCACAGGTATTCCAGGGTACTAACGGACTGGTTACGGTTGCTGAGTCTTCTAGCGCGCGGCTTAAATTAACAGCTGCTAATTTACGGCGGGTGTATTCCACCTTTAACATTCTGCCTGGCAGTACTATGGCAATGTATTGATCGGCAGTAATAATGTTCGCGCCAATACACACGCCCAGGGTGGTAATAATCAAGCTGGCCGTGCCGGTGACGACGGTAAGAATACTTTCTAAAATACGGTTTAATAATCCGGTGACTTCCATCACGCCGCCAAATGCCATCGCACAAAGAATAAGCCAAACGGTTGTTACCATGCTGCTCATGCCACCACGGCTTAATAAATTATCTAATACTTCATCGCCTGTGTTGGCGACATAGCCGTCAAACATGGCTATCCATAAACCTTTCACTAGCGCGACCATTGGCAATAATGTGTCGTCGTGTACAAAGGCAATCACGTTATCAAACTGAAATAATGCTGCGCACACCGCGCCAGCTAACGTACCTAATATGACCGTTGGAAACGCTGGCATTTTGCGGTTAGCTAAATACAACACCACTAATAACGGGATTAATAAATGTATTCCTGGGCTGTAGGTCTTATCCAATAAAGCCAAAGTATCTACGAGTTGATTTTCAATCGGCACCGCATCTGCTGTAAGGCCTAAAAAAGTAAAACCAATCAGGGCGATGATAATGCTGGGTACAGTGGTCCATGTCATGTGGCGGATATGGCTGAAAATATCAGTACCCGCAACCGCAGGGGCAAGGTTTGTTGTATCAGACATTGGTGACATTTTGTCGCCAAAATACGCGCCACTAATAATAGCGCCGGCAGTAATGTTAACGTCTAGCCCCATTGCTGACGAAATACCCACTAAGGCAATACCTAAGGTGCCTGCAACGGTCCACGAGCTACCAATACTCAGTGCAACCACCGCACACAACAAACAGCAGGCAGTATAAAAGTAGTCTGGGTTAAGGATTTGCATACCATAATAAATCATCGTCGGCACTGTACCGGCTAAAATCCACGTACCAATCAGTGAACCCACACTAAATAAAATTAATAATGCGCCCGTCGCAACCCCAATACTTTTGACGATACCGCGTTCCATTTGATTCCAGCTATAGCCATTTTTATAACCGATAATCATTGCAATACATGCCGCTAACACTAATGCGATTTGATTGGCGCCTGATGAGCTATCCGATGAAAACAGATAAACCGCTGCCGCGAGCATAAGAATAAGGGCAAAAACGGGGATTAGTGCATCAAGTAAGCTGGGTTGCTTGTGCTCCGATGAAGACGGTTTGAACGACGCCGATTGAGACATACTACTTCCTTTGTTGTTATTATTTTTGACCAATATCTCATTCGTGTGAGTTGGCTAAGTGTTATTATAATAAGTTAGTAACTTATTTGTAACAGAAGCACATCCTGACATAAAAATGCCTGTTAAGTCGAACATTGTTAGGCTTGAGTAATAATTTATAGATGGGCAGATTGCTGCAGCTTTTGAGTAGTATGCTTGGTTAATTACTTTGCGTGGTTATATATGTCAAATAGGTCGGTTAATGTGAATAAATAGCCGCTGAGGATATCTGGTGGGACCAGAAGTATCCTCATGAAAACGTGCAGATTTGATAGATTTAGATACGCAGTTTATGGCTATTAATGGCAATATTAAGCAAGTTATTTATTTAAATGTTTTAAGATGGCATTTTCGGCATCAGTTTTAGTGGCTTCACCTTCAGCAATATCAATTTTTTCTAGGGCTTTATGGCCTGTCATATCTTCTGCAATATGTAACCAATCTGGATGCCAATAGAAAGAGTTGCCCGAGAAGGTATTCCAATTATGCACGCCTGATTTTTCACCTTGATAAATTAGGTCGCTGGTATTAACTCTCATTTAATCCTCCAATAATCATTACGAGTACGTTAGCTAAAGTGCAGGAGTTTGAATAACAGCAAAGGTAATCACACTCCCTTTCAGTTACTAGCTTGCGCCTTGAACAGAGTCGTTTTTGTGATCTAAATCATAAAAATTGCGGGTTATGGATAATGTAAACAGTAATTAATCTTCAGCATTACAAGCGGATATAAAAAACCCCTGTGATGTTGTTGCCATCACAGGGATTTTTCAACGAACTAAACCCAATGTACTATTAGCTTTTAGCTTGTTCACGAGCAATAGCGCGATAAGCAATATCAGTACGGAAATAAACGTCATCCCAATGAATGGCATCTACTAATGCATAAGCTGATTGTTGTGCTTCAGTCACTGTGTTGCCTAATGCGGTGGCGCACAATACGCGGCCGCCGTTAGTGACAACATGGCCGTCTTTCATGCTAGTACCCGCATGGAACACTTTACCGTTAGTGTCGCCAAGGGTTAAGCCGTCAATAACGTCGCCTTTGTTGTACGCGTCAGGATAACCGCCAGCTGCCATGACGACTCCGACAGCTGCACGAGGATCAAATTCTGCAGTGACTTTATCTAACTCACCACGAGTCGCAGCTAAGCAAAGCTCAACAATATCTGACTGCAAGCGCATCATAATCGGTTGGGTTTCAGGATCACCAAAACGGCAGTTGTATTCAAGCACTTTGGCGCTACCGTCTGGTGAAATCATCAGGCCTGCGTATAAAAATCCAGTATAAACATTACCTTCAGCTGCCATACCATCAACCGTTGGGCGAATAACATTGGCGATAGTCCAATCGTGTACTGCTTGTGTTACCACAGGAGCTGGTGAGTATGCACCCATTCCGCCGGTGTTAGGACCTTGGTCAGCATTGTCACGAGCTTTATGGTCTTGGCTGGTGGCCATAGCAAGAATATTTTTGCCGTCTACCATCACGATAAAGCTGGCTTCTTCGCCTTTTAAAAACTCTTCAATCACCACGCGAGAACCAGCATCACCAAACTTATTGCCCGCTAGCATGTCATCAATCGTGGCATCCGCTTCTACTTGATCCGCTGCGATGATGACACCTTTACCCGCTGCTAAGCCGTCGGCTTTAATCACGACAGGGAAACCCGTTTTAGCGGTTAATATTGCCGCATAAGCTTTAGCCGGTGCAATCTCAGTGAAGTTTGAGTAGTCAGCAGTAGGAATGTTGTGGCGCGCTAAAAAGTCTTTAGTAAAAGCTTTTGAAGATTCAAGCTGTGCCGCGCCTTTGGTTGGGCCAAAAATGGCTAAACCAGCTGCATTAAAGGCATCAACTACGCCTAACGATAATGGCACTTCTGGGCCGACGATGGTTATCGCTATGGCGTTATCTTTGGCAAAGGCCACAAGTGCGTCAATTTGTTCGACATCAATAGCAACGTTTTCTAACTTAGGTTCTAAAGACGTACCAGCGTTACCGGGTGCAACAAACACTTTTGTTACTTGAGCAGACTGAGCCGCTTTCCAAGCTAGAGCATGTTCACGACCGCCACCACCAATTATAAGTACCTGCATCTTTAATCCTTTTATAGCTGCGCTATGTTCTCTATTTCTGCTTCAAGCATGCTCACTTATACTTATAAGCTGCGCGTGCTTTCATTGAACTAGAAAAAATAGCTATGCTCTAATTCGTTTAAACAAAATTTAAAAAGTATCGCTTGTTATCTATTTTTGCAAAAGCATTTAGCAAAAAACATGATTGATAAGCGATACCCATATTTGATATTAGGGTTTATTAGTGGCGGAAGTGACGCATGCCAGTAAACACCATTGCCATACCGTGCTCGTCTGCTGCGGCGATGATTTCTTCATCGCGAATTGAACCGCCCGGTTGAATGATGCAGCTAATACCTGCAGCTGCAGCGGCGTCGATACCATCACGGAATGGGAAGAAAGCGTCAGATGCCATGACTGAATTTTCAACCACTAGGCCTTCATCGGCAGCTTTTATTCCCGCTATTTTAGCTGAATATACGCGGCTCATTTGGCCTGCACCGACACCGATAGTCATGCCGTCTTTGGCGTAAACAATGGCGTTAGATTTAACAAACTTAGCCACTTTCCAGCAGAACATTAAGTCTTTTAACTGTTCAGCCGTTGGTTGACGCTTAGACACGACTTTAACGTCTTCTAGGTTCACCATGCCTTGATCGCGATCTTGTATTAACAAGCCACCATTAACGCGTTTGTAATCAAGTGAAGTTGTTTTTGTATTCCACTCACCACATTCTAGTAAACGCACGTTTGCTTTCGCGGCAATGATGTCGCGTGCGGCTTGGCTCACTTTAGGGGCAATGATGACTTCAACAAACTGGCGGTCAACAATGGCTTGCGCCGTTTGTGCATCTAACTCTTGGTTAAAGGCAATGATGCCCCCAAACGCTGATGTTGGGTCGGTTTTAAATGCGCGGTCGTAAGCTTCTAATAAGTTAGCGCCTAATGCCACACCGCAAGGGTTGGCGTGCTTAACGATAACGCAGGCAGGGCCTTCAAATTCTTTAACGCATTCAAGTGCTGAATCTGTGTCGGCTATATTGTTGTAAGACAACGCCTTACCTTGTAGTTGAATCGCGCTGGCAACAGACGCTTCATCAATTTGCGTGTCGACATAAAACGCCGCTTTTTGATGGCTGTTTTCACCGTAACGTAAGTCTTGTTTTTTGACAAACTGACTGTTGAAAGTACGTGGGAACGTTGAATCGTCATGACATTCGTCGTTACTGTGCGCAGGCACCATAGTACCGAAGTAGTTGGCGATCATGCCGTCATAAGCAGCGGTATGTTCAAAGGCTGCAATGGCTAAGTCAAAACGCGTTTCTAAGGTGGTGCTGCCGTTGTTGGCTTGCATTTCTGCAATCACGCGGCTGTAATCTTTTGCATTAACCACAATCGTAGTGTCTTTGTGGTTTTTAGCGGTTGAACGCACCATTGTTGGGCCGCCAATGTCGATGTTCTCAACAGCATCCGCTAAGGTGCAGCCTGGTTTGGCAACGGTTTCAGCGAATGGATACAAGTTAACCGCAACCAAATCGATTGGCTTAATGGCGTTTTGTTCCATTACGATTTCGTCAATGCCGCGGCGAGCAAGAATGCCACCGTGAATTTTTGGGTGCAGGGTTTTAACACGACCATCCATAATTTCTGGGTGACCCGTGTAGTCAGACACTTCCATTACCGGGATATTATTGTCTGCAAGTAACTTTGCAGTACCGCCCGTAGACAAGAGTTCAACACCTTGTGCATGCAGCGCTTGTGCAAACTCAAGGATTCCAGTTTTATCTGATACGCTTAATAGCGCGCGACGAATTGGTCTGACATTATTCATGTAGGTACAGGTCCGCTAGTTTGATTTTAAGGAGCTTTAGTAAAACAGAGTCAATTGAAGTCTGCTTTACCAAAGTCCCTCATAGTGTTTTTTAGATTGCTTAACACCGTCGAGGCTTACTGTGTTGTGATCAGGCGGGCGTATTTTATCGTAAACCGCTTCTATTGGGTGTTTTTTCTGTGTGATTTCACAATATTGAAATAAGAACAAAGGTACGCAAAAATAATCACCCAATAACCCTTGACCTTGGATTAAACTCCAAGGTTTATACTCAGGTAAAATTCAGATGACGATGGTGAATTAACATATGTATCGAATAGGCGAACTTTCAGCCTTGTATGACATCAAAGCTGACACATTACGATTTTACGAAAAACATGGTTTGCTGTCGCCATCAAGCCGATCTGATGCCGGATATCGGTTGTATAACCACAGCGACTCCGAACGACTTAAATTTATTTTACGTGCCAAAGCGGTGGGTTTCTCACTTAAGGATATCGCCGATTTGCTATCTATTGAGGTTGATAAGTCTAATCGAGCCTGTGCCGATGTTAAAGGTTTAGTCGATACTAAGCTTGAGCAAGTAGAAACGAAATTAGCTGAGCTACAACATTTTGCGACATCGCTAAAAAGTTTATCAAATACCTGTTGTGGTGGCCCAGATAGCGCCGAGCATTGCTCGATACTCGAAGCGTTAGAGTCGTCAGACAAGCATATTATTGCTAAAAAAGAACATCATCATTTTGCTAATTTGGGTCATAAGGATTAAGTATGTTATTGACCAATTTCCTTCATTTATTTTTAGAGTCTGCCCCTTGGTTGTTACTGGGCTTAGTGCTGGCCGGTTTGTTAAAAGTATTTGTGCCGATGGCATGGATGCAAAAGCAACTCGGCGGTCATGGAATGAAAACGGTGGTGAAGGCGGCATTATTAGGTGCGCCTTTACCTTTGTGTTCGTGTGGCGTTATCCCCGCAGCAGTAGGTTTGCGTCGAGCTGGCGCCTCAAAAGCCGCGACAACCTCTTTTTTAGTGTCTACCCCAGAAACTGGCGTTGACTCAATTACCGTATCCTATGTTTTACTCGGGCCTTTTATGGCGATTGTGCGCCCGATTGCGGCGATTACCAGTGCGATAGTGGCGGGTTTATTAGTGGGCCGTGATGACGATGATGGTATTCCTGCTTCAACATCTACTAAAGTAAAAACAGCCACTGATTCATCAGCGAGTGCCAAGCCGGTATCATCATGCTGCGCAGCTAAATCAACTGCTAGCTCAGACGCCAGCTCTGAAGCGAGACCAACGTGTAAAACAACCGCTGGTACAATGCAAAATGCTAGCGTAAAAATGACTGCGATTAAATCGGAACCCGTTAAGCATGAGTCTGTATTAAGCCCGATGGCGCCAGCGCGTACATTTTCAACTAATACTACAGAAGCAAAGCAGAGTTGTTGTGGCAGTAAAACTGCAGATAAACCAATTGAATCTACATCCTCAGCGTGTTGCAGTACTACATTAAAAGACGATGTAAAAGATGAGACAAAAGCTAAAACGGTTACATCAAGTTGCTGCAGTAGCAAAGCTGAGCCAAAGGTCGAAGCGGTATCGACAAGTTGTTGCAGCACAGCAACGACAGTAAACCACGCAGCAAGTGAAAGTAGTGATGAAGCCAGTTGCTGCGCATCGACTCAAGATATGGCAACAGAGTTGAAACACAACAGTGTATTTAGCCGTGTGTTATCGGGTTTGCATTACGCCGCCACAGATTTAGTCAAAGACACCACCTTGTGGTTATTAGTCGGGTTATTTTTTGCCGCCATCGTGCAGACTTATGTGCCGGCTGACTTTTTGGTTAAGTGGGGTGATGGCATTCTGGCGATGTTAGTGATGGTCCTCGTGTCGATCCCAATGTATATCTGTGCCACCGCTTCAACCCCCATTGCTGCAGGATTGCTATTAGCTGGAGTATCACCAGGTGCTGTACTAGTCTTTATGATGGCAGGCCCTGCGACCAACATTGCAACTTTAGGTGTGGTAACTAAAGAGCTAGGTAAGCGTGCATTATATGGCTATCTAGGTGGTGTTATCGGTGTGGCGTTAGTATTTGGTGTATTGGTCAATTATCTAGTTGATACCTTTGGTTTTGAAGTGATGCCGCAGATTGGTGAAGAGCATGCCTTATTACCTCAAGGTGTAGTGGCGGTTTCTGGTATCGTGCTAGCGGTGTTAATGGCCAAAGTATTGTGGGACATGATCCCAAAAGGCAATAAAGAGAAAGGTTGTTGCTCGTAATAAGTTAAACCAAATGTTAACCATAACGAGTTAACTAAAGCGTGTTAACTAAAGCGTGTTAACCATCGCGAATTAAGCACATAAAAAAGCCAGTGATAAATATCACTGGCTTTTTATTAGGCTAAAACATTATTAATTCACAATATAGTGTCAGTCGAAACGAGTACAGGTAAGCAATAGCGCTAGTCAGAAAAGTGCTAGTTAAAAATAGCGTTGAGTTTTTCAGCCAATCTAATGCCAGCTTGCTGCAATCGCTGCTCGATAATGGGTTTATGGGTAAATACATAGTTAAAACGTAAATCGTCTTCACCTTGATAATTCTGTTCGAGCTGGTAAGCCCTTTGCCTTAATACTTTCGACTCATCAGCCCATTGGTAATAGCTTTGACCACTCCACATTTTGCGTTGTTGTTCGCTAATACGCATTAAAAAATCACTGTACTCTGTAAAGCTTAACTGCTGCTGTTCAATTAGTTTGCTGTCCCACACAGTATGCAAATTTGTGTGCTCACCAAACCACTTGAGTTTAATTGTATTCCCACCTTTATCATGGCTGTGACCCACATGTAGTGGTTGATGAATGTCGCCGACAAAATGTACGTAAAATGCCAATGCTTGCCATTTCTCTTGTTGGCTGACTTTAGGGTTTACTAATATTTTTTCAAATCGTTGCAAACTTTCGATGATATCGCCATCAGCATTGCGCTTAACCGTTTTCCACGACTCATCGTCTTCAATTGAAATGTAATGCCATGGTGCAGCGCGATCCCAAGCGTTGTCTGAGCGGATTTCATCTGCCCAAGTTGACATTTGCGCTAGGCTTTCGCCACCTGTCAGTTGGTTTATTTTCTGTTGAGCTGTCGGGGATAAATTGGCTTGCGCGATTTGGCCTACAATTCTGTGGCCTAATTGACCAAATGCTTTGGCAGGTAAGCTGAACGTTAAGGTGAACAATACACTGCCCACTAGCAATAACATGTTATTCAGTAAAACAGACGATTTCATAAAACTTCCAATTCATTGTTGTTAAGGCAATAACAGCGTCTTTAATGTGCCAGCGTATGAAATTATTGTTACGTGACACAGACTTGAGTCGCGACTATATAGCAACAATATGACATTTATGTGTTACTCCAAAGTTGTTTTGCGGTTAATTTTTTCGTTTAAAAATGACATTAAAATGCAACATATCGTCCTTAGACTTCGCCCTGAAGTTTTTGCTCTATTGATTTACTAAGCCCGATAAACGGGTAACTAAACATTAAAATATAAAAATATTCAGGGGTTTGAAATGTTGCTTAATCATAAAATCAGTCGTCTCGCGCTCGCGACATGTTTTGCTATGGGAATTGCTTTACCTGCAATGGCGGCAGATACCGCATCTGATATTCGTGGTCAGATTATAGGTCCTGCTGGTAATGCTGTTACTGATGCAAAAATTACTATTATCCATCAGCCTACCGGTACCGTTACCGAAGTTCCTGTTTCTGCTAATGGGCAATTTACTGCCCGCGGTTTACGTGTCGGTGGTCCTTACATTATTAAAGTCGATTCTGATGTGTTTGCTGACACAGTTGAAGACAATGTCTACTTAGGATTAGGCGAAACATTCCGTTTTAACCGCACACTAGAAGCCACTTCTACGATGGAGCGTGTTGGTGTCGTTGGCAGTACAAGCTTTCATCGCAGCGCCGGCGGTAACAGTGACTTTGGTGAGCAAGATATCGCTAACGCACCCGGTATTAGCCGTGATTTAAAAGATGTGTTGCGCCAAAACCCAATGGCTGTTGTGGGTACCGACGGTATTTCAATGAGCGTGGCGGGCATGAACCCACGTTTTAACACTTTTGTGGTAGACGGTATTTCTCAAAACGATGATTTTGGACTTAATTCAAATGGCTACCCAACTCAGCGTTCACCTATTTCTATCGATGCAGTGGAGAGTGTAGCGCTTAACGTATCGCCTTACTCTGCTCGTAGTGGTGGTTTTACCGGCGCACAAATTAATGCAGTAACTAAGTCGGGCACCAATGATTTATCCGGGACTGTTTTTTGGGAAACCACCAACGACAGCATGGCGGGTGATGGTAAAGACCAGGACTCTGGTGACACCTTAACCCAAGATTTTGAAGAGACCACATTCGGCGGCACGGTTGGTTTTCCTCTGATTAAAGACACTTTGTTTTTCTTTGGCTCATATGAAAACTTTGATGCACCAACGTCGGCAGAGTGGGGGCCAAAGGGCGCTGGTTTTGCCAATGAGTCAGATGTGACCTCAGAAGATCTAATTCGAATAGAACAAATTGCTCAGTCTATATATGGTCTTGATAGCATTGGCGGTTACACCACCTCACCACAAGAAAAAGATGAAAAAATCTTAGCTAAAGTGGATTGGAATATTAACGACCAACACCGTGCCAGTTTTACTTATCAATCGACCATAGGTAATGTAACCAACAACATGTCATCAGGTGATTCGTTATTAAAATTATCAAGCACTTGGTATGACAAAGAAGAAACTTTAGAAACCTACGCGGCCAACTTATACAGCGATTGGACTGACGATTTTAGTACTGAAATCAAAATCGCTTACAAAGATACCACCACTAAATCGAAAACCATTGATGATTTAGGCATAGGTATGGTGTCGGTACAAACCTTCGAAAAGTCAGGTGACAAAGTCATTTTTGGCACTGACAGTTCTCGCCAAGCAAATGAATTAAATAACCAAAATCTTGAGCTACGTTTTGTGGGTGATTATTACCTAGGCGACCACGATATTGGCTTTGGTGCTCAGTACAATAGCGTTGAAATATTCAACTTATTTGCTCAAGATGTGTTGGGCAATTGGGAGTTTGATTCTATTGATAACTTAGCGGCAGGCGCCGTCGATAGTTTCCGTTATCAAAATGCGGCTTCGGGTAATCCAAATGATGTGAGTGCCAGTTTTAACATGGACACCTTGGCATTATTTGTTGAAGACTCATGGGATATTACGGCCGATTTAGAGCTCACGTTCGGTATGCGTTATGAAACCAATAGCATGTCAGATACTCCAGCCATTAATGAAAACTTTGTTAATCGATATGGGTTTGCTAACAACGAAACCTTAGATGGCCAAGATATTTGGTTACCTCGTGTAGGGCTTAAATACCTATTAAGTGATGATGTGACCTTATACGGTGGTGTAGGCCGTTACAGTGGTGGCTCACCATCTGTTTGGATTTCAAATAGCTTTTCAAATGATGGCAACAGCTTATTAAGCTATAACGAAGGTTGGAACCCAGTATGGGGCACTCCAGATTTTGGCAATGTTCCAGCAGATGCTCAAGCGGGTTTAGTGGGTGGCGACGGTAATGTTAATGCCATCGACCCTAACTTTGAGTTACCTTCAGACTGGCGTGCAAGTATTGGTTTTGACAGTACGTGGGATTTAGGTGCCTTAGGTGATAATTGGTTTGTGGGTGGTGAATTTTTATACATTCAAAAAGAAAACGACTTAGCATGGGTTGATTTAGCCCGTCGCCAAGTGAAAACCGATGCCACTGGCCGTGTGGTTTATGAAACCTGGGACCCATTAGCAAATAATGGTGCTGGTGGTAATACCGAGCGTTATGACCTCATGTTAACCAATGCTGAAGATGATGGCTCCAGTAAGACGTTAAGTTTGTCGATTGCCAAAGAGTGGGATATGGGCCTTAGCATGCGTGCAGGTTATGCTTATAACTCAGTTGAAGAAGGCAACCAAGGCTCGTCGTCTACTGCAACGTCTAACTATCAATATACCCCAGTACAATATGATCGTAATGGCACCACTATGGGCACTGGCTATTATGAAACACCGCATCGCTTCACCTTTAGCTTGGGTTATGACGTAGAGTTTGTTGCAGGCTACAACTCTAGCTTTAACTTATTCTACGAAGCGCGTGAAGGTAACCCATTAACGTGGACACTAGGTTCATATCGTGATGGCAATTTAGGTGACCAAAGCAAGTTTGCTGGCGCATCATATTATCTACCTTACATTCCAACAGGTGCTGATGATGCTAATGTTGAGTATGCTGGTGGATTAACTTATGAGGAGTTTAAAGCGGCAATTGATGAAATAGGTTTAGGCCAATATGCCGGTGGTATAGCACCAAAAGGCACCGACAACCAACCATGGATACATCAGCTAGACTTCCGCTTTACGCAAGAATTACCAGGGTTTACTGACGAGCATAAAGGTATTTTATACTTCGATATCAAAAACGTACTTAACCTAGTTAATGAAGATTGGGGCGTGGTTGAATACCAAAGCTTTAACAGCGCTAAGTTGGTTGATCATGACTACAATGCGGCGACGGGAGTTTATACTTATTCTGTTCCATTTGGCCAAGATGGTATTGAGACTAACAATTACGATACTTATGACATCAACAAATCAGCTTGGCAGCTTAAAGTGGGCGTGAAGTACAAGTTCTAATACTTTGTTAAGTAGAGTGCTGGTGCTGTATCTAGAGTGCTAATCAATAGGTTCCAAACAAAAATACCGAGCAATTAGCTCGGTATTTTTATGTGCTCAATATGGTTACATCAAGCTATTTATCCGCTAAACGACGTATAAATTATTTGATTTTACTGGCAAAATTTTCAGGTGAATTTTTCGACTGCTTAACCGCACGTTTCTCTTTTAAAGATAATGCCGGCTTTTTCTTCGCTTCTTTTGAATTATTACGTTCTTTGCTCATTTGTATGACTCCTAGCACGCATAATGCGTAACTAATAAATGGTAATTTTTGTTGTTAGTATCGAAGGTGCCAATGAATCAGCCACTTAGTACTTACTTAGCCTTTGAACAATTTACTGAACCAAACTTATCATTGATATTGCGAATTAATGATGTGCGAGAACTTACCTCTATGATCTAAATTAATCACCTTATTAAGTTGATACTAGCACCTAGTCAGTTAAAAATATCTATTTATTCTATAGATTATTTTGTGCTTAAAAACTCATCTTTAATTATGATTGCTTTGTTGGACAAAATCGGGGATCTCAAGTACACCTTCGCCCCAATGCTCAAACAAGGCGGCGTATAAAAACTCTACAAACACTCGGTATTTACGGGGTAAATATACGCGCTGTGGAAAACTCAGGGTGACCTTGGTTTGCATCATTGGAAAGTCTTCTAATATCGGTATCAGTTGCTTACTGTCGATGGCTTCTTGTGCAATAAAAACCGGTACCGCAGTAATGCCTAAACCTTCAATAGCAGCCTCTCGGGCAAAGGTGACATTATTGACTTTTAGCTGTGCAGGGGGATCGAGATCAAGCCATTGGCTGCCATCAAAAATACGCCAGCCACCATCAATGTGGGCCGACTGTAACTTAATTGCGGTGTGGAACATTAAATCTTGCGGTATTTGTGGTGTGCCATGACGCTTAAGGTAATTTGGACTTGCCATTAACAACCGGCTAGCGGTGACTAACGAGTAGCTTTGCAGCTTAGGATCACGTTGTTCGGTAATTTGAAATAGAAAATCGACCCCTTCTTCAATCACATCAATTTTACGGTTAGTCAGTTCTGCATCGATGGTGATATTAGGGTAAGCCGCCAGAAACCGCGCAAGAATACGACCTAAAAATAATTGTCCTAGCTCGATAGGGCAAATCACTTTTAAATTGCCTTTGATGTCTTGCTGGCTCGCACTGAGAAGATCTTCGGCATTTTGTAAATCTTGTAGAATTTTACTAATGCGATGGTAATAACTTGAACCCGCTTCAGTCAGTTTCAATGACCTTGTGGTGCGAAACAGTAATTGCACACCGGCATCGGCTTCTAGATCTGCGATTTTACGACTCACAGTGGCTTTGGTTATTCCCAGTGCTCTGGCTGCACCGGTAAAACTACCTTGTTCTACGACTTGCGAGAATATTTGAACGCGATTGAGATCCATATTGTTACACCTGTGAAACAGTGGGTTGAATTTTTACTATCTAATAAACTTAAGGAAACAGTAGTAAACTAGAGCAGAATAAATTAGGAGTCAAATATGTCTATCAATAAGCGGTTAGTGTTAGTGCCAGGTATTATCGTTGTGTTAGTTGTTGCAGGCGTTTATTGGTGGTCACAAGTTCGATATATCGAGTCAACGGACAATGCTTATGTTGAGGCTGATATTTCCAATATCAGTGTAAAAGTTCCCGGCTATATTGTGCAATCTGCTGTGGTTGATAATCAACACGTCAACAAAGGTGAACTGCTGGCTCAATTGGAAGACAGCCAATTTGTTGCCAAGCTAGCTCAAAGCAAAGCTGTGTTAGCGAGTACCCAAGCAAACTTGCAAACTCTAGCGGCAAAGGTTGATTTACAACAGGCATTAATTAATCAAGCGAAGGCTACCGTTGTGGCTTCACAGTCAGAGCAGTTAATTGCGCAACAACAATTGAAGCGTTCACAGAAATTAAAAATCAGTAATTACAGTTCACAAAATGATGTTGACCAACTTCAGGCAGGTTTCGATTCAGCATCGGCTCATGTCGATGAGGCGCAAGCTGCATTAGTGGCTAAACAGCGTGAATTGTCGGTATTTAATGCGCAATTATTACAAGTACAAGCGGATGTCGATCAGGCAATGGCCAGTGTCGAGTTGGCTAATATTCAATTGGTGGATACACGTGTTACTGCACCTTTTGCAGGGATTATAGGTAAGCGTGGTGCAATGGTGGGCCAGTATGTTCAACCAGGGCAAGCATTGTTTAGCTTAGTGCCAGATGCACAAGTGTGGATTACGGCTAACTTTAAAGAAACTCAAATTGAGCACATGCAAGCCGGACAAGCCGTTAAGGTGAGTTTAGATGCTTATCCTGATGATGTGTTTAGCGGATTTATCGACAGTTTAGCACCTGCATCGGGTTCTAAATTTAGTTTGTTACCCGCAGAGAATGCGACCGGTAACTTTACCAAAATTGTTCAACGTATTCCGGTGCGTATTCGTCTTGAACGTGATCAACCCTCATCAGCTATTGGGCGTATTTTACCAGGATTAAGCGCTGTGGTTGAAGTCGATACTGAGTCTGCAACCCAATCTCACGAACTCGCTAAGGCAACAGCTGGTCAAGCAATGTCTGTGACTGCAGGGCATTAATATGAGCCAGTCAGCCACTGAGGCAGATGTATCACCAGTCGGCCCTATGAGTACTGTGAGTGATAAACCGACGGGGTATCAGCGCGGTAGCAAACGTTCTTGGATAGCAGTTGCGGGCGGCTTAATCGGTGCCTTTATGGCTATTCTGGATATTCAAATCACTAATGCGTCGATGAAAGAAATTCAAGGTAGTTTAGGCGCCACTTTAGAAGAAGGCAGTTGGATTGCTACCGCTTATTTAGTCGCTGAAATGATTGCCATTCCTTTATCTGGTTGGTTAAGTACTGGTTTATCGACTCGCCGTTATTTACTGTGGACTACCGCTGCCTTTATTGTGGCCTCTATATTGTGCTCAATGTCTTGGAACCTTGAGTCAATGATCGCTTTTCGTGCCTTGCAGGGATTTTTTGGCGGGGCATTAATTCCGTTAGCATTTCGATTAATTCTTGAGTTTTTACCCGACAATAAACGCGCCATGGGTATGGCTCTGTTTGGGGTAACCGCAACATTTGCACCTTCCATTGGACCGACGCTAGGTGGTTGGCTAACCGAACAATTTAGCTGGCATTATTTATTTTATATCAATGTTCCACCAGGCTTATTAGTGATGGCGATGTTGGCTTATGGTTTAGAGCGCAAACCAATCATTTGGGATAAGTTAAAAGACGCTGATTATTCAGGCATTGTCACCATGGCGTTGGGTATGGGCTGTTTAGAAGTTGTGCTAGAAGAGGGCAACCGTAAAGACTGGTTTGGCTCTGATCTTATTCGTAACCTCGCCATTGTTGCCGCGATCAATATCAGCTTGTTTATTTGGATCCAGTTACGTAAAGCTCAGCCATTAGTGAATATTCGTCTGCTTGCGCAGCGAGATTTTGCTTTATCCACTGTGGCGTATTTTTTACTGGGAATGGCGTTGTTTGGGGCGATTTATATGATCCCGCTGTATTTATCACAAATTCATGATTATACCCCGTTAGAAATTGGTGAAGTGATTATGTGGATGGGCTTTCCGCAGTTGCTGGTACTGCCATTAGTGCCTAAATTAATGCAGAAGTTTGATCCGCGATATTTGGCTGCACTTGGGTTTGCTTTATTTGCGACCAGTTATTATATGAATAGCCATATGACCATGGATTACGCTGGCGATCAAATGATTGCTTCGCAAATAGTACGAGCGTTAGGACAGCCGTTTATTTTAGTGCCTATTGGTATTTTGGCGACAATGCATCTTCAAGCACATGAAAATGCCTCTGCATCGACAGTGCTCAATGTGATGCGTAATTTAGGTGGGGCTTTTGGTATCGCGCTGGTGGCAACGTTAACCGATAATTTAGCTCGAGTTCATTTGGCCCATATTAAAGAGACGTTGCCAGCAGTCAGTGCCCAAGCTTATAACTATATTCAGCATACCAGTTCGATACTGCAAATTGCGGGTTCTGATGCGGTGAGTGCTAACTCACAAGCCTATGCTTTACTTACTAAAAACATGTCACAGCAGGCATATATTCAAGCCTATAATGATGTGTTTCTTATAATGGCATGTTTTCTATTGATTGCAGTTGTTGCGGTTTTATTGATCCGTAAACCCGTGGCGGAAAGTGATTCAGAGCAGCCTAATGAAATGCATTAATCATGTTAGTATTATCTTAATTGAGAGCAATAAATTAAGGTGAGAGATGACATTAACGTGGCTAGATGTTGGTTTTACTGAGCTGTCTTTAGAGCAGCTTTATGGCTTATTGCAATTGCGTGTAGATGTCTTTGTGGTTGAACAAAATTGTCCTTATCCTGAATTAGATGGAAAAGATAAACATCCGCAAACCAGGCACTTATTGGGAGTGAATGAACAGGGTGATATAGAGGCTTATAGCCGCGTGTTAGCGCCCGATATTAGTTACCCTCAAGCGAGTATTGGCCGTGTTGCTGTTGCAAAATCTGCCCGTGGTCAGGGCGTGGCCAATCAATTAATGCAAAGTGCCATAGCCATTGCAAAACGGCATTGGCCAACAGATAATATTCAGATTGGGGCACAAGATTATTTACGTCATTTTTATCAACAACTTGGCTTTATTGTCAATTCAGATGTGTACCTTGAAGACGGCATTGAGCATCTTGATATGTTGTTAATCTATAATAGCTAATTGGTATGAGCAGCGTTGGATTCAGAGATAATATAATCAACTCTGCGTTAAGCCGCTATTTCTTTGGATTTGGGTAGATTTTATTAAGGAAAAACGATGTCAGATTATGTAATTAATACCCAGCAAATTGTGTGTGTCGCTCAATTTGTGGCGAAAGCAGGAAAGCGTGATGAGTTAGTGGCGGTATTGGCAAGCTTGATCCCTGATACTCGTCGTGAATCTGGCTGTATTCGTTATGAATTGAATGTCAGTATTGATGACGACAACAAAGTTGCCTTTGTGGAAAAGTTTGTCGATCGTGCTGCGTTTGATCAGCATTGCGCTAAAGATGCTATTGAGCATTATTTCCACAATGTAATGCCTGAGTTGGTTGAGTCACATCATGTTGAAGTGTTTAATCAAGTGATTGCTTAATTGGCGGTTGTTGTTAAGTGCGGCAATTTCGATAGCTGTCATTTCAAGTGCTGGATTTCAAGTTCTGGATGTCACGATTAGATTTGAAGCGTTAGAGCTCAACATTAGATTACAGATACAAAAATGCCAATCTAAACAGATTGGCATTTTTAATCATTTATACTGTTAAGCCGAAGCTTTTATATCAGAATGATTAGAAGTCGTAACGAGCACCGACAGTGAAGATGTTGTCATCTTCTAAATCAACAGTAGCTGTACCCACTTTATGGTCGCCTTCATACATAGCATAGTGACCATAAACTAAGGTTGACTTAGAGATACGGTAATCAGCACCCACAGTAATTTGAGTGATGTTTACGTCAGTACCAGTCGCTTCTTTAATATTTTTGTAGTAGCTACCAAAACCAGCTTCATCTTGACCGTATTCAGCTTTTAAGTTTACGCCGTTTAGGTTGTAAGATACGTTAAGGAAGAAAGAATCACCTTCTTGATCAGATGTTTGGCTTTCAGTGTTTTGGTATAAACCACCAAGCTTGAACTCACCTAGCTTAACTTGTGCCACACCACGATAAGCATCAATACCACCAATAGTATTATAAGCTGCAGCGACATAGTAAGGTTGTGCTTTAAGGCCTTTATCACCAATAGTTGCACTTAATGCATATTGATCATCATATGATTCTTTACCAGCATCATCTGTGTAGTTGTCTTCCATTAAATAAGTTGCGTTTAATGTAACTAAGCCACCAATCACTGGTGAATAGTACCAAATACCGTCAGCTTTACGTAACTGGCCACCAATCATACGATCGATATCTGCGTTGAAGTTACCAAATAAATCAATGCCACCTTCAGACTGTTTAAATACAGTATCGTTACGGCCGATTAACACTGTACCTGCGTCACTTTTTAAACCTAAGAATGTGTTACGCGCTTTAAATACAACTTCGTCACTGCCATTTTTGCCTTCAGTTTGAGTGGTATTTTCAACTTGGAATTCCATTTGGTATAACAGTTCAATACCGTTACCAAATTTTTCGCTACCTTTTACGCCTAAGTTAGAAAAGTTGTTTTCTAATACTGTGCCTTCTTTACCATTTTGAGTTGTTGCGCCTTTATCAGAATTAGTCACGGCTAAATCTAAACGACCATAGAAACTTGGGCCTTCAGCAAGTGTAGCGAAAGAAACTAATGTAAGTACAGATGCTACCGATGCAGAGATTAAGGTTTTTTTCATCTTTCATGCTCCCTAGAACGTTATGTTCTATATTCCATTTTTCATGGTTTTAGTTAGTGAAGTTTGTCGCAGATTCAATTCTGTAACAATCTGGTGCAGATTTTTACAGATTTGATACCTTCAGAGTGTGGCCTAGATCAAATAAACAAGGCCTACTTGAAATTTTGTGTATAAATCTGTGATAACTGCGACCATTTGTATAAAAAAATCACCATATGGCGTGGATCTACCTCTTTAGGGATATTCCTATTCGATTAAAAATAGGCTAGCGCACAACCATAAAAAGTTGCAGAAATGTATGTTAGCCCATGTTAATTTAATCATTGTGAATATTCGATGTTAATTTTTATATCTTTAGTCTAATAAGGTTATAAATTAAGCATATTTTAATGTTTGTTGTGATAGGACACATTGACGCTAGGACATAAAGACATTTAGCTCAATCTGCCTCTGCTGAGTAATAGATTGCTATCAAACGGCTCTTTATCCTGCTATCTAGATGGTATGGTTTACCATAGATATAGGTACACTATTGACGTGTTAATCCTCCGGCCAGCTTGATCTGTTAAGCTGCAATAAACCGATATTATTACTTTATCCCACATCCCATGTTTCATATCTCATATACCAAAATGAGTGAGCAGAATTACTCGCTATAAATACGAGCATGTGGTGCTTGTTATTAAACCAAAATGCACCCTTAACTAAATTCATCTAGAGTGAATTGTGACAAACGTTTAGCTTTGAGGATAAATCATATAAAATTGGTCGCGAAAATAGTCGTTAATTAGGACGTAACCCATGTTGTCAGAATCTTATACTCATCGTTTTGCTGGTGTTGGCCGTTTGTATGGTCAAGCCGCACTAACGACTTTTTCTCAAGCCCATGTTGTGGTTGTTGGTATTGGCGGTGTAGGCACATGGGTTGCCGAAGCATTAGCAAGAAGTGGGATAGGGCAGATTACGCTAATTGATTTAGATGATATTTGTGTTACCAACACCAATCGCCAAATACATGCATTAATTTCGACTATTGGCCAATCAAAAGTTGAGGTTATGGCAAAACGCATTGGCGAAATTAACCCAGAGTGTGTGGTTAATGAAGTAGAAGATTTTATTACCTTAGATAATCTTGCTGAGTATTTTAAGCCGGCCTCACAAGGTGGCAATATTGATTATGTGGTTGACTGTATTGATGCTGTAAAGCCTAAAGCAGGTTTAATCGCTTGGTGCAAGCGTAATAAAATTCCACTAGTGACCATAGGCGGTGCTGGCGGACAAACCGATCCGACTTTAATTCAAGTGACTGATTTGGCTAAAACAGTACAAGATCCATTATTGGCAAAAGTGCGCAACATATTACGCAAAGATTACAATTTCACTAAAAATATTCAGCGCCGTTTTGCTGTAGATGCGGTGTTTTCGACCCAACATCTCGTCTATCCTCAAGCTGATGGCAGTGTATGCAACACTAAAGAAAATGCAGAAGGCAGTATGCGAATGGATTGCGCCTCCGGTTTTGGCGCCATTACTATGGTAACGGGAACGTTTGCGTTTGTTGCGGTTAGTCGTGTGCTGACTAAATTAGCCGCTAAACCCGCTTAACATTGTTGTGTAAATTTGTCGGTTATCTCGGCACACTAATCACGAACATTGGCCCACCTAGTGGTGACGTAGCAACATAACAGATATTACCCTTGAGCTGAGTCACCGCGTTAAACGCTGCCGCTAGCCCTAAACCTACTCCTCCTTTGTGACGAGCTGTGGTGAAGAAGGGTTCGAAAATATGTTCGACGATGTCATTAGGAATAACCGCGCCATTATTTTGAATTTCGATTTGAATACTGTCTGGCTCAGCAACGACATTGATGTGGATTTTCGCTTGCGAAACATCCTTAAACGCATGCAAAAAGGCATTTGATACCACATTAGTGATAGCTTGGCTTAATAAACTGGCATTATTATTAAGTTGCAACTGCTTATCCAAACTGGTGGTTATTTCGACGTCTTGCGGTGAAAATATCATTAATGTTGAATCAGTAATATCGCGTAATAGATTGCTCAAATTAAAGACGGTGTTTTTCTCGTGGCTTTGTTCTGCGGCAATAGATCTAAATTGTTGGATCAAATAACTGGCACGAGTGATATTACTGACGATTAACTGACTGCTTTGTTGGTATTGCTCTAAAATTCCATTAATTTGTTCTAAAGTGGCATCATCGCTATGGATTAATTTGATCAACTCTTCTATGTGAGACAATTGCGAGCTGGCAGCCGTTAAGCAAATACCGATAGGGGTATTAATTTCATGAGCTACGCCGGAAACTAACCCACCTAGTGCCGCCATTTTTTCTTTTTCAACCAGAACTTGTTGTGTTCGTTTTAACATTTGCAATGATTGTTCAAGTTCTCTGGTTTGTTCTTTTACCTGGCGCGCGAGCTCATCTTTATAGCTGCGTTCTAATAGCAGTAAGCGATCGCGATCTTCAAGTGCGTGCTGAAGATCGATTTTTGATTGGTGCAATGCTTGATAAGAGCCTCTTATTTGCCGTTGCATGGTATTAACCGCATCGGCTACCAAACTGAATTCATCATGTTGCGGCTTACGATTAAATTCCAAAGGAGTAAAGTCGTGGTCTAAGCTAATATCATCGCAATATTGGCTTAATTGACGAAGATGTTTGGTCACATTGAACCACACCAGAAGCAAGATAAAGCCAGCCACTAAGAAGGTTTTGATCGCGTTGGATAATAAAATCAGTATTGCTTTATCATACAAACGATCATATATGACATTTAGATCAGCTTGTACGATGAGTGTCCCAACAGGAATATGTTCATTATTGGTATAAATTAATGGGTATTGTTTCTCAATAACAGCCGTTTTCTTATATACACCAAAGTGCCATTCTTGATTCGTGTCATCACGGATAGAAATATAGTTTATGTCAGGTAATTGACTTAAACCACGGAGCTGCGTGTCGATTAAATGTTCATCTATTACCCATATACTGGCTGCCAGCACTTCTAAATTTACCGCTTCTATATTCGAAAAAACGCGATCAATTCTACTTACATCACTTTGATAATCACTTACGAGCTGATAAGCCGTCGTCACGAGGGTAATTAAAGAACTAAAGATCACGATAGAAAGCGTCAGTTTTCGAGCTATTGGACTTCGCAGTAACTGTTTTATGGATATCAGCATAGTTTCTTCATTGTGATTTATAAATAGGGAGGATCTACCGATGAAAGTATTTATTCTACAATGCATTTCGCCAGTGTTAGTTCGGGTTTCATACCTTGGTTCAAGCATAGCCTGATAGGCCATATATAGTATGAAAAAATAAATAAATATCAGCTAATCAATTATTTTTTCTGGCATATATTTTGCTTTGCCTTAGTAAGCTCAAAAATCTGACACTGCGGGTAAGCTATGATGAAAATGAAAGTAGGTTCAATAAAGTTATTGAATAGTAAGCGTTTGTTCGTAAGTTCTATGTCATGGCTTATTGTAACATGTGCTAGTTTATTGTTTGCGCCTAAAGATTTATTGGCGTTTTTATCGTTAGACCAACTCGTTAATCAATATGGTCAGTTTATTGGCTTAGGGTTGATTATGGGAGTGGCATATTTTTTAAGCCAGATTTTTGCCTTTGTCGTCGATGAGGCCATCGTATATTTACGTCAAAAACGTACCGTAGAAACTATTGACGCAAAAGTGAAACTACTGGACCCTGCTGAAAGAGCCTTGCTACGGGAGTTCTTTTTACAAGGACAAACTATTTTAACCTTGCCACAAAATGAATTAGCGGTTAAAAATTTAGTTAATACCAGCATACTTGAAATGCTTGGAAACGAGCGTCACTATGCGATTCAAGGGCCAACGGCTGAATACAAAATTTCGATGCAAGCACGTAATTATTTAAATCGTGATGTACTCCGTTTACCAGCGGGTGAACCCAGTGCAGAAGAAATGAGTTACCTGATTAAAACGCGACCACATTTTATTAATGGATTGATTCAGTCACGTAAGCATGCAGTGTAATAGCGCGGAAAATAGTGCTGTAGATGAATAAAAAAGATGGGGGCGTATAAAGCCCCCATTCTGGCATAAAAACACATCATGTGTTTTGTCGCCAATGTATCATTCACAAGGAAGTATCCATATTGGATATGAATAATAAGCAGTAAAAAACTTAACCTATTAAGAGACTCACTTAGTAGGTGCAGACTTCACAATAAACATCCACATTAGATAAGACATTATTCCAAAGGTACAAAAAATTACCATCATAGAAAGTAATCCTATTGCGTTACCAAACATTAAATCTAACCAAAATGCCATGATATTTATCCTTTAGGTTGTGAAGACGTGATCATCATAAAGTCAAAATAACGTCGTTATACTGATCTTGATCAATCTTCAGCCGTCATGATGTTAACTTAGTGTAAAATTGCCAATTAGCTCACAAAAAAACACAATCCATCTCAATAGAGGGTGATGAATGACTTTTGACCAATTGAGTGTTTTTTATAGAAAATAATAGGTAAAGGGCTTGCCATTATTAAATGCAACGGTATAATCGCCAGCACTTAATCGTGACAATGACTGTTACGAAAAGTATTGTTTGGTTAGGATTAAATTACGAGTGTTGTTTTGCAAAGATATTTGGATTTCTCAGATTACTTTGCAAAGCTAACATAGCTACTAAGTCTTTGCCTGAGTGATGAAATTGGTATACATGGGGGATTCAAAATCCCCTGCTTCGCGGCGTGTCGGTTCGAGTCCGACCTCAGGTACCATCATTTGAAAGCCCTGTTCTTAATTGAACAGGGCTTTTTAATGCTTTAAATTCAATGATAACAGATACAAATTAACCTGCTTTGGATCAACAGCACTAAGTCTCATCTGTGAATCGGCAAGCCGTTAGATTTTTGTTTGTATCTGTATTGCCATTCCCCCAACAGAACGTATTCAAGTATCTTTGATAGACATTCTCGAATACATTTGATTAGTACAAATGACTTGATGATTAGCGGCTTTGAGGTTGAAATAGGCTTATCGTTCTTTACTGTTTCTTTAGCAAGGATATTTTGGCTGTGAGAGTTTTTATGCTGACTCAATACTATTCTTTACGCCACTTTTAACTGTTTAAAGTTCACTTGTCAGGGTGACTTCTCCTTTTCTGTCTTTAACTCAATTTGAACTATAATGATGAATCATTATAGGGTTTCTTCGCATTATCTCATTCCATTTCTGTTTAAGATAAAATGGCTTAAAAATGTGAGTTGATTCATTTATAAGCTAAATTAATATCATATAAACAAAGTTTAATATAATTGTTAATATATTTAATTTTTAATAAAGCATTATAAATCAAATTGTTATGTTTATTCGGTGGTCTATCGGTATGACATTTTTTGTTTTTGCTCTTATACAGTATTGCGATTGCACATGTTGGGTATTAGTTTGACCTATCTTCGTCACTTTTTGACGCTTATAAGAAGGAGTTTCCATGCAAGCACAATTTAATGTTCAAATTGGTTCTTTTCGTAAAATCAATAAGATCCCGAATGCTTGGTCAAATGAAGACTACCTTCAGTTGATGGCTATTATGGGCTTAGATGATGGCCTAGAAGGAATGGAGGCTACTGAACTTAGAGAAATGTGCATGATGTCTCTAAATGATTTAGAGGCCAATGAAGCAGCTAAAATCATCTTGACGCATTTATTCAGTGAATTAACTGAAGGTAAAATTGATCAGTTAAGTAATGACATGATCGGTGACAGAATGTGGGAAGAATATTCTGATTGCTTGCTCCATGAAGGTTTTTTTAGCGCTTATGCTTTATTGAGAGAAGCATTTAATGGTGTCTTTGCCGAGCCTACCGGTGTTGAGTTTATGGTTAATGTCACAGCAACTGACGCTGCAGAGTTAACTATTTTTGATGCGTCATTACATGCCTCGATGGTACGTCTTCTAGCATCTGGGTTATCTCCTGATGCACTATTGCATCGATTATATGAAGACCAAATTACCGGGACACAATTTCCAGAAGCCTTAGGGATATTGTGGAAGCTAGAATTAGTATCAAATGAAGGTTTATCTCGTCAGTTTAAGATGGTGAGTTCAGACTTCTGGTTTGGACAATTGGCGAATGTAGAGCAGTTTGAAGCTTCTGCTCATGCTGATGAATCGGATGAAGATGAATAACTAAGGTTATTTAGTTTGATATTTTTACCCAATAAAAAAACCAGCTGATAACAGCTGGTTTTTTTTACATCATTTAGGCTATGCCAAATTAATGATTACTATTATGAGTGCTTACGACGACGTAATGCAGCTAATGGTAGTAATAGTGCAGTTAACCAACCCATAGAACCACCAGAAGATTGCTCTACTTCCTCGGTAACATTAATGGTTGCTGTACCTGGTGCACTTGTCAGCTCACCGTCAGATGCAGTTACTGTGAAAGTGAAGGTGTCATCACCTACTGGAGCAGTAAACAGAATTGATGGACCACCGTTAGTAAAGCTAACACTCTTACCACCAGTTTGAACCCAATTATAAGTTAAAGCATCACCATCGATGTCTTTACCGTTTGCTTTTGCTGTTACTACAAATCCACCAGCGCTATTCATTCCTGAAGGCGCAACCGTTGGAGCATCATTAACGTTATTAACAGTAATAACGACTTGTGTAGGCGTGCTCAAATTCCCTTCTTCATCAGTTGATGTATAAGAGAATGTATCCGTGCCAGTGAAGTCAGCTGTTGGTGTATAAGTAAATGCACCATCTGCTGCTAACGTCAGTTCGCCATTAGTCACTTTATCAACAAGAACAACAGTGTCTAATTTTCCAGCAGGAGACACATCGATTAAGCGTTGAGCCTTAGCCGTCATGCCATCACCCGTTACTTGAGTACGAGCTACTTTTTGGTCTGGCTTAGTATCATTATCTAATACATTACCTTCCATAGAAGTATCTTCATCAAGTGAAGGGGTGTCAGTTTGGCCGAAGCTAAACTCAGTAACCATTGCTTTATAAGCAAGTTCAACACTACCTGCAGTTGTTGATCTTACTTCAACCCAGTCATCATTAGTAACAGATGTGCCTGCACCGTTAAAGTAATGAGTTGTACCTATACTACCACTGATGTTTTCAGCGCCAATCGTTACGTTAGCTGGCATACCAGGAATATCGTAATAATTGAATGTGACTTCTTCAGTATCGCCAGTTTTTAACCACACGCTAAAGCTATACTGATCACCTGAAGGATCGCCCCAAAGTTGCGCATCATTCCATTCAACAACTAAGAATGAAGCTGTTCCAGTGCTCACTACACCAAGAGAGATTGCTCCACCACCAGTATCGCCAACTGTACCATCACTTAAATCAAAATCTGACCAGAATGGTGCAAGGATATTATTTGGATTTGAGCTATCAGGTAGTTCTTTATTAGCATAAGTGCCTGCAGTTGAACTATTACCAGGAATGACTATGCCGTTATCCGAAATAGTGATTTCTGTATAAGTTTGTCCATTGTACTTATAAGCTGGAACTGTAAATACAAATGTAGTTTCATCACAACCGTCTAAACAAGCAGGTGTTTGACTTAAGCCAAGAGCGGTAATATTAGGATATGTACCTGTGCCACTAGTCGTGACCATTTCAGGTAAATCCATTGAACCAACCCAAGTGACTACGCCAGTGTTTTCATCAACTGATAGACCATTTTGCGAGGCGCCGTTCAGGACCACAGATACATCATCTTTTGATGTAAGCTTAGTGCCTTTAGGAGCCGTAGCCGTCAGAGTTACCGTGTTTTCAAACATAGTGTTATTCACAACAGATTTTATTGTGAAAGGATCAGCAACAGAAATATCAGTGTCAGTTGTAAAAGCTGATATTAATGATGAATCACTTGACTCTTTAGCGAGTACAGCCAGTGGAAGGTGAGCATTTTGCTTTCCTTCAGTGCTGCTAATCATCACATTACCGAATATCCAATCACCATATTCACTAAATGTTGAATCAACAGTGACAGTGAAGGTTGCTGATGCACCCGCTTCAAGTTCAAGTGTTGATGGTGAAATCATTAGACCAGCAGTACCAGAACTTGCAGAAAGCGTCCAAGATGATTTTTCATCACTCTTGTTGTAAACCGTACGAGTAAAGGTACAGATACCAACACATGAGTCTGCAGCTATAGAAGGCTTATCAAATGTTAACACTGCTTTTGCTGCAGCATCTAAATCCATACGACCCGCACCCATAGCAAAAGGCGTTGCTGGTGTCGATGAGTCGTCATCTAGAATGCCATCTATTTTAGATGTAGATGTTAGTGCAGTTTTAATATCAGTTGCTGACCATGTAGGATGTAGCTGACTTAAAAGCGCTGCAGCACCTGCAACATGTGGACTAGCCATACTAGTACCAGAAATCATACTAAAGTCTTCTCCACCGTCATCTGGTGAGAAAGCCGATAAGATGTTTGTTCCTGGGGCTGCGAGATCAGGCTTAAGGATGTTCTCATTACCATTTGGACCACGAGAGCTAGATTCATTGATAGAATCTGCAAGACCACTGGCCATGATACGTTTAATGTCAGCGCCAATAGTACCTTGAGTCGCTGTATCACCCATTGAATCTAAAATTGCCATGCCGTCATCTTGGGCAATCATAACTGAAGGGAAGGTAATACCCGGCACTGACATAGTGATTGGTGCACCAACACGGTTGTTATAAACAACAACGGCAGTTGCGCCGGCAGCTTCAGCGTTGGTCACTTTGTCGCTAAAGTTACAAGAACCACGTGAAATTAATGCGATCCCATCTTTAAATGAATCAGCAGCAAATGCATCACAACCTTCAAAGTTTTCGGCATCAATATTGAGTGCTGAAATAACAGTTCCTGTGATGTCCATATCAATTTCAGTATCTGAACCTGGAATTGCTAACAAATCATCACCACCAGTATTGAAGCTGTTAGCGAAGTAACGACCAGTCGTGCTGTTAGCCACAGTGATACCAGACTCGATACAACCAGGACAGCCAACTGTTTTTGCTGCATTACCATCATTACCCGCAGCACTTACCACAACAATACCTGCAGCTTCGGCAGCTTCAAACATCGTTTTGTAAGGGCTACTTGAAGGATCAGAGCCAGCGCCACCACCCCAAGAATTGTTAATGACATCGGCGCCATCATTAACGGCATGTTCTAATGCTTCCATTAACATGATGTTCGAACCACTGCCACCAGTACAGTCAGCTTTAGAATAAAGTGCTTTATAAGCCATTAAATATGCTGCTGGAGCAACACCTGATAATGTAACGTCAACACCTTGGAATGTTGTTTCTACCTTGTTGCCAACAGCAGTACCGGCAACGTGAGTACCATGACCACCAAATCCTAATGGGCTCATGTATTCATCTGGACAGACTTGGAATGTAGGTTGTGACCAACGTGCAACAATCAGTTTATCGTTACAGAATGAGCTATCCACCGTTGAACAGTAGTCATCTGTTGGCATCATCCCTGTTGGCGCTTCAAAACCTTCGCCTGAGAACATTGGGTTTTCAGGACGAATACCACCATCAATAATGGCAACACGGATACCTTTACCAGCGTTTTCCATGCCATCTACTGCATTCCACATAGCTTCACTGTTGATTATTTCATGTGAAGCATCCATGTTTGTTTCGTACATAGCTTCAGGATATACAGAGATAACTCCTGGAATAGCCATTATTTGTTCAACAGTTAACCCTTGGCCAACAATAGTGACACCGTTAAATAATGTTGTAAATTGACGTTCAACTTTAGCATTTGAAGCAACCTTTGAAAGGGCCTTTGTAAATGCAGCTTGCTCGGCCTGCAGATGAGACACATAGCTTTTAACTGGAGCTGATTGAATGTCTAATTTGCTATTTTTATCTTTAATCGCGGTAGAAGCATAAGTTGAAATACCACCTTGATATTTTGCAATAGCAGGTGATTCTAGTTCAATAATATAACGCTGAGGAGCTTTGACATCGTTAATTTTAACCGCAGGTTTTTTGTTATGGTCAGTAGAAAGCAGTTCAATGCCTGCATGGTTAGAGCTATATTGAGTATTTGCATAAGTAGCACTTGATATTAGTGCTGCCGAAATGGCTAGGGCTAATTTTGTCTTCACAACTTCTTCCTTGTTTTTAGACACCACTCAATTTGAGGGGGATATCGCTGTAACACGATGAATATTAAGTGATGGTGTTTATAATATTTTCAGTTTTTTGCTGCACTCTATGGCACATCAGTAGCATTTGTAGCACAAAGGTTTAACAAAAGTAACACTGTAACTTAAAAAAACGGCAATCAATTGTTAATAAGTATGTGCAGGTTTGTGATTGAAGTTGTGTTATTCACGAGTGGGAGTTGACAATTTTGGAGTTGATGCAGGGCTTGAGGGCTACTTAGCCCTCCATGGCCTAGGGCTTTACCGATCTTACGATGGGATTTTGTAGGCTGATAAGTGTTTCAGTAGACTGGATTTCATCAATAGATTGAATACGGTTAATTAGCACATGCTGCAATCCATCGATAGATTGGCACATTACCTTTACAAATACCGAGTAATTGCCGGTGGTGTAATACGCTTCTACTACTTCTTCTAATTCATTTAGCTTGGCAATAGCAGCCGGATAATCGCCTGCACTTTTTAAATTGATGCCGATAAAGCAGCAAACATCATAACCGAGCGCTTTGGGATTTACAGTAATTTGCGCACCAGTAATAATGCCAGCTTGTTTCATTTTTTCAACGCGAACATGGATCGTCCCAGCACTGACATTAAAACGTTTCGCCAGTTCCGCAAAAGGTGTTCTGGCGTCTTGCATAAGTGCGGTAAGTATATGATTGTCTAATTCATCACGTTGAAATGAGCTATCCACGGTATAAAGCCTAATAAACCATTAATTGGTCATAAATTTACGACTTTCATTGCATAATAGCTACTAAAATTAGCATGGTTATTAACAATGTTTAATTTTGTTATTGATCCGCCGTTGGGGCCATGAACGTGACGGGAGACTCAAAATGCATTACTTGTTGAGAGTAGGGGTGAGTTATCGATAATGCCGCGGCATGAAGGAGTAACCTAGGTGATAAGCTTTTTGCTAAAGCATCGGCATAAAATCCATCACCAAGGATAGGGTGGCCTAATGCCATCATATGGACTCGAAGCTGATGCGAGCGTCCAGTAATAGGAGTGAGTTTGACTAATGTTGACTTAGCACCATAGCTCACGACTTCAACTAACGTCACCGAAGGTTTTCCAACAGTGTGGTCTACTTTTTGTTTGGGTCTATTAGGCCAATCACAAATTAGCGGTAAATCGACTTTAGTGATACTGGTTTTCATATGACCAGCCACTCGAGCAAAATAGGTTTTGGCTGTTTCTCTATCACGAAATTGACGTTTTAATTCTCGTTCAGCACTGCGTCGTAGTGCGACGACAATAACCCCTGAGGTAGCCATGTCTAATCGGTGTACAATTTGCGCATTTGGATGTTTAGCTAAAACCCGAGAATAAATACTGTCATGATAAATAGCCTCTCTTCCTGGAACCGATAGTAGTCCAGAGGGCTTGTTTGCGACCAGAATATCCTTGTCTTGATACACAATATCTAGCCAAGGAGTGGTGGGTGGGTTGTAAATGAAATCAGCCATAGTTGCTCTCGTGAGTCAATTCGCGGCAAAGATACCGCTAGGGCTTATGATGTGCAAGTATAGAATGGTATTGCTGAAAGACTAAAACGACGATTTAAGAGAATGCATTGCCGTTGACGTGCATGATGGTGAATGTCCACACTACAAACGCAAGTGGGATATGTACCAATGCATAAAAGCATTGATCAAGACGACTCATACCTTTTGCTTGCCAAATTAAAAAAAGGTGCGCACCAATGACAGTTGGAAAGAGTACTAATAATGGATAAAGTGAAAATGGGCTAGCATCGGTGAAAATGGCGTGACTCATCAACGCCCAAGCCACCATAAAAGCGGTAGTCAATGGCGGCATAGCAATGCGATATTGGTCTGGGTAAGGGAACATCCCGTGTCCTTAGAGTCATCTCTGTTGTGGTGTATTAACCTTTTATTTCTTTTTTGCTCTGGATCACTTTTCGATGAACTATCGAGTAATGGCGTAATCCAGCGGGTCCATGAGATACAATAACAGATAATAAAATAATAAAGATGACTAATTCAGAATGACACTGACTTATTTGAATAAAAAATCCTAGTAGGATGACTTTTAGTAAGGTTAACACTCCTTTGAGTTGTATTAGCCAGCGCCAATCTCTAATGATCTCCCAACTCATTAGTAATACACCGGATACGATTGCAATAAGCCAATAGTTAAACCACAGAGATAACTCAAGATTAAAGATAATGCCACCACCACTGCCCACTACACCAATAATGTGCAGTGCTCTGAGTGCAGTTTTGCTTATCCGTTCAATCCAAAATCGGCGGTTTGATACTGGCAAATTCTTTTTCTGATTCATAGTGTCGTTGCTAGGTTAACATTGCGGTAACATTAGCAATTTTACCCCGTTAAAACAGTGATGGGTACAGCAGTTTTTTTTATTTTCAATATGATTATTCAATTTAATTAATGAATGCCTTAAGTAGATGTTTTTTATCATGTGTTCTAGCTTACTAGGTATCCCTTAAGAGCGTCTCTACTCTAGATTATTTGAAGTAGAGTGAAATGAGAATATGTTGATGAACAAATGAAATCGACATTCGCTATGTTTAGTTTTCGGCTGTATCAAGGCGTCACGAATGTGGCTCCAGAGAACTTGGCTAAATCCGTGTTGATATGGGCAAGAAATGGATGAGGTTTATAACGCTAAAAGGATGTTTTTTGTGGGCGTTACAAGCAAACTATACTGCAGAGTGATTATTGTTGTCGTTGCTATTAACAAGGGAGAGTCTGGATCACAATTTCATCTTTATCCCGTGTGATATTGACGACAATAACTGTTAATTCACATACAATTAGCCTCTGTTTTGAGCGTGACTATTGCATTCAATAGTAGTAAACGATCGCGATAGCGCCATTAACGCATTTGGAGCCTTATGAGAATTGGATTTTTTAGCGCAAAGCCTTACGACATTCGCCATTTCAATAGTATTAACGAAACCTTTAAGGTTGATATTGAATTCTTTGATTACCGACTTTGCATGCAAAACGTAAAATTAGCAGAAGGCTATGAAGTCGTGTGCGCGTTCGTCAACGACTCTTTATGTGAAGAAGTGTTAGTTGAGTTGGAAAAAGGCGGTACAAAAATAATCGCCATGCGTTGTGCTGGCTTTAATAATGTCGATCTGATTGCTGCCGAGCGATTAGGGATGAGAGTCGTTAACGTACCAGCATATTCACCTGAGTCAGTCGCCGAGCATTCAGTGGCCTTAATGTTGACCTTAAATCGTAAAATTCATAAAGCTTATCAACGCACTCGTGATGCCAATTTTGCGTTGTCGGGTTTAGTCGGATTTAACATGTTTGGCAAAACCGTTGGGGTGATTGGTACAGGTAAAATTGGTTTGGCCACCATTAAAATTTTATTAGGTTTTGGCTGTAAAGTGATCGCCCACGATCCTTATCCAAACCAAGCGGTAATTGATCTTGGCGTCGAATATGTCTCATTAGAAAGCCTGTATCCTCAATGCGATATCATTAGTTTGCATTGTCCGTTGACCAAAGATAACCATCATTTACTCAACAAGGTCAGTTTTAGCCAAATGAAGCAAGGTGTGATGGTGATTAACACCAGCCGCGGCGGACTATTAGACGCTTTTGATGCGATGGAAGCGTTAAAAGATGGCCAAATTGGCTCGTTAGGGCTTGATGTATATGAAAATGAAAAAGGATTATTTTTCGAAGATAAATCAAATGAGATTATTCAAGATGATATCTTCCGTCGTTTGTCTGCTTGTCATAATGTGATTTTTACCGGTCACCAAGCCTTTTTAACTGAAGAGGCATTAAATGCGATAGCCTCAACAACATTAACGAATGTGACTCAGTTGACCACAGGGCAAACCTGTAATAATGAGCTATTTTAATTCGTACGGGTTAACCGGAATATTTACGAGTACATAGACTATAATCACACTCTGCCCAGCTTGATAAATCTTAGGCGTAGTGCAAAATAAATGGAACATTATGATTACAACAACTGAAATTCACGACATTAAAACGGCTACGGGCTTAATGCGTACCACGCTTTATCGTCCAGACACTAAAGGCCAATTTGCGACCATTATTTTCTACTCAGAAATATTTCAGCAAACCGCGCCTATTGCTCGCTCAGCGGCAATCTTAGCCGGTCATGGTTTTGTTGTATTAGTACCAGAAGTGTTTCATGAGCTAAATCCTATCGGAACCGTGTTGGCTTATGATGAAGCCGGTAAAGATAAAGGTAATGCAGACAAGTGGGCCAAGCCTTTGGAACATCATGACAGTGACACTTGTGCGTTAGTTGACTTTGCACGGGCACAGTCATTTTGCAGTGATAAAGTCGGCGCTATGGGTGTTTGTATCGGTGGTCACTTAGCTTACCGCACCGCACTTAATCCAGACATCAGCGGTGCTTTTTGTTTATATCCAACCGACATTCATTCAAACACATTACCTTGCCAAGAAGGCAATGATTCATTAACCCGTACTGGTGATATAAAAGGCGAGTTAGTGATGGTGTTTGGTAAGCAAGATCCGCATGTCACTAAAGAAGGTCGTAAGCTTATTTATCAAAAGCTTGAACAGGTAAATGCAAACTTTACTTGGCTTGAAGTCAATGCACAGCATGCCTTTATGCGTGATGAAGGCGAGCGTTACGATGCCGCTTTAGCATTGCAAATGTATTTACAAGCGGTGGCATTTTTTCATCGAGTATTAAACTAGTTTTATAGCATGTCTGCGTTGAGCTTAAGTACGCATATACCCAAGCCACTTCAACATGCTCGCTTCAGAGCTCCCATAGGATAACGGAACAAGGCAGTGATTGAACAGAATGGTGACGCTCTGTTTAAGATCACTATTTCTAGGTTCTAGGTCGCTTCGCGGCTAGATGCGATAAAATCTTATAGCAAGAGCCTAGATCGCTGCGCTGCTAGGTCGCTTCGCGGCTAGATCCTATAAAATCTTATAGCAAGAGCCTAGATCGCTGCGCTGCTAGGACGCTTCGCGGCTAGATCCTATAAAATCTTAGCAGCGAAGCGGTCCCATCCCTGAGCGCAGCGTTCGCTTGTTATCTCTTGTTATCGCTTGTTATCTCTTGTTATCTCTTGCTATCGTGTCTGAAACAGCCCGTAGGCGCGCTATTCCTAGACCCTTGAACTCTGTCACTTCTGGGCATGCACAATCTTGTATTTCGAGGTCGTTTGGGTATAAACCATCAAGTGGCTGCCTGGGGATTACTTTAACCACCGCGCTCGGTTTGCATTAATCTTCGCTTTAGTTTTGTTGCTTGTTGAAAGCGCGCTTGATGTTCGTGGTTCGGGTAATTTAATCACGGCTTTTTGTAGCATTAAGCTATTAGGGTAAGTCATTACATCGCCGATATCTCGTTTGATCAATACGTGAAACAAACTGATTTCAACAATAATGCCACTCATATCTTCTTCTTTATCAACAATTTTTATTCGATCGCCAATACGATACGGAAATGCAAAAAAGATTAATACACCAGCAGTGATGTTGCTCAATATCGACCATTGAGCAAATAGCGCCACGCCTAATACCGCAAAGGCTGAAGACACAAATAGCGACACCTCTTGATAGCCTAACCCTAATGACACCGCCATGACGGATATCGTCACAAAAAACAACAAATAAGAAATCAAACGGGTAATTAAACGGCTACGAACCTCACTGACTTGTTTCTTTTCAGCTTGCAAATGGATCCATTTATTAACCTGACGTTGGGCAAAAAAGAACACCGCCAAATAAATAAAGATCATCAATAAATGGTTAAACATGTCAATTCCCTATCTCGTAATGATAATAAAACATTGTGTTACATACGCTATTTGACGCGAACTTCGGCCAGCATTCTGGGGTATAATAGAGTTTTAAAGTAGAAAAATCTTGCTGTCATATATTAAGCAAGACTCCTCACTGAGTGAAGTATGTCCGATTATAAAGTATTGCACGTCGACGGTGATAGATTTGGTGATTTTTGTGTACTCGACGATGGCGATTATCGGGTTTTATCATTTGGTGATAATGATGAACAAAGTAAAATGGATAAGAGCCAACCACATGTACCGCAACATACCTATGTTCAAGCCATGTTGGCTGTGTTGTTATTTTCGCAACCGAAAAGTGTCATTATTTTAGGCTTAGGAGGCGGGGCATTAGTGCATTCTCTGAGGCATTTTGATGCGGCAATTAAGATTACCGCCGTTGAATTGCGCCAACAAGTTATTGAAGTCGCTAAGCGCTTTTTTCAATTACCCTTGAGTAAAAAGCTCACTGTATTACATCAAGATGCGTATGAGTTTTTAGCCCAAGCAGAGCACAAAAAAGTGGATGTCATTTTTGCCGATATCTACAGTGACAAAGGCGTAGATAAACAACAACTGTCTACTCAATTTATTGAACAAACAAAACAGCTGCTCAAAACCGATGGTTTTTTAGTGTTAAATTGCTGGAAAGAACACAGCCGTGATTTACAGTTACGTGACACACTTCATGCACATTTTAACCAAGTCTTTGCATGTTTAACTGGCGGCGGAAATTGGGTGGTGTTTGCCACTAATAAAGCGAATTGTTTTTCTGCCGCTAATAATAAGCAGGAGCTCCAAACGCTTTCACAAAAACTTGAAATTAATGTCAGTCGCGTACTGACAAGATTTGGTCCTTGGGAATAATTCCCGCCTGTAAGTATCATTAAGCAAATACCGACCTATGTCGGTATTTTTTTTTTACGCTCTAGGATTTATCTAACCAGATAGTTCAATATGAAAAACCGATTAAGGTGATAGTTTTTATCCGTTATACTTAATTGATGTCGATCGCTATTATGACTACATCAGATGACGAGCACAGTTTGTTTGCCATCACCGAAACCATATTGGTATCGGGTTTAATGTTAATCTAAATGGAGCATGACATGACACAATCTATCATCAATAGCACTATCAAACCTTTCAAAGCAACAGCATTCCACAATGGTGCTTTCGTTGAAGTTACCGAGCAAGATTTATTAGGCAAGTGGGCAGTAGTATTTTTCTACCCAGCTGACTTTACTTTTGTATGTCCAACTGAATTGGGCGACATGGCTGACCATTATGAAAAGTTACAAGCAATGGGCGTTGAAGTTTACTCAGTATCAACTGACACTCACTTTACCCACAAAGCTTGGCATTCAAGTTCAGACACAATCGGCAAAATTACTTACCCAATGATTGGTGACCCAACTGGTGTTATCACTCGCAACTTTGGTGTAATGATTGAAGAAGATGGTTTAGCACTTCGTGGTAGTTTCGTTATCAACCCTGAAGGCCAAGTTAAAGTCGCTGAAATTCATGACCTAGGTATTGGCCGTAGCGCTTCTGAACTAGTTCGTAAAATTCAAGCTGCACAATATGTTGCAACTCACGATGGCGAAGTATGTCCAGCTAAATGGCAGCCAGGTGAAGAAACATTGGCTCCTTCAATTGACCTAGTGGGCAAAATCTAACCACTAAGTTTACCCTTAGGTTAGTAATATCATCTCCAGCTAGTCGGTGTTCCCCCGGCACTGACTAGCACTTTTAAAATTATCGATTATTACCCATTTTTTAGGAGTTGTTATGTTAGATGCGAATGTAAAAAATCAACTGAAAACCTATCTGCAAAACCTCAAGCGCCCAGTTGAACTTGTCGTATCTGCAGATGACTCAAACAAAGGCAAAGAATTAACCAGCCTAGCCCAAGACATTATTGACTCATCAGACTTAGTTTCAGTCACGTATCAGCAAGGTCAGCGTACACCAAGCATGAGTGTGATTAACCCACAAGCTGCAACCAACATTACCTTTGCTGGATTGCCAATGGGTCATGAATTTACCTCACTGGTGTTAGCGCTATTACACAGCGGCGGACATCCGATTAAGTTGGATGCGGATATCATTGAACAAATCCGCCAATTGCCTGGTGAATTCCATTTTGAAACCTATATTTCGTTAAGTTGCCAGACCTGTCCTGAAGTGATCCAAGCACTGAATATGATGGCGGCAATTAACCCAAATATTACTAACGTGATGATTGACGGTGCGCTTTTCCAACAGGAAGTGAGCGATCGCAATATCATGTCAGTGCCATCAGTATTTTTAAACGGCGAAGCCTTCTCTGTAGGTGCTATTAGCGTTGTTGAAGTACTGAATAAGTTAGATAAAAATGCTGCAGGCAGACAAGCTGAGCAGTTAAACCAAAAATCAGTTTTTGATATGTTAGTGATTGGTGGCGGCCCAGCAGGTGCTGCAGCGGCAATTTATTCTGCTCGTAAAGGCTTAAACACCGGTATCGTAGCGGAGAAATTTGGCGGCCAAGTTGCCGAAACCGTAGGTATTGAGAACTTTATTTCAGTGTCTAAAACCGAAGGCCCTAAACTAGTTGCTAACCTTGAAGCCCACGTTAAGGATTATGAAGTCGACATTATGCAAAACCAACGAGCGTTGAGTTTAGCTAAAAATGGCCTGCTTGATGTGACCTTAGAAAGTGGTGCAACGCTGCGCAGTAAAACGATAATTTTGGCAACGGGTGCACGTTGGAGAGAAATGAACGTTCCTGGTGAACAAGAGTACCGTAATAAAGGCGTAGCGTATTGCCCACACTGTGACGGCCCATTATTTAAAGGTAAGCGTGTTGCGGTTATTGGTGGCGGTAACTCTGGTATTGAAGCGGCTATCGATTTAGCCAATATCGTTGAACACGTCACCGTACTTGAGTTTGACAGTAAGTTACGTGCCGATGAAGTGCTACAGCGCAAAGCTAAATCAATGGGTAACATCAGCATTATTACCCAAGCGATGACCACAGAAGTAAAAGGTGATGGTACCCGTGTAACCAGTTTGATCTACACCGATCGTGCAACAGGTGAAAGCAATACCGTTGTCTTAGCCGGTATCTTTGTCCAAATTGGTTTAGTTCCTAATACTGAATGGCTAAAAGGTGTGGTTGAGATGACCCCTCGCGGCGAAATTATAGTCGATGAGCGTGGCCAAACATCTATCCCTGGTGTATTCGCCGCAGGTGATGTAACCAATACCCCGTTTAAGCAAATCATTATTGCTATGGGCAGCGGCGCAACAGCATCACTGGGTGCATTTGATTATCTCATCAGACATTCAGAAGAAGAGGGTGTAAAAGCTGCATAGCAGATTGTAAGATTTGTTATATGTGGTTTTATATCAACCACCGAATAAAAATAGCCTGCATTTTGCAGGCTATTTTTTTGTATTTTCATTTACAATTTTTCATCGTATGGATTGGTTGTTTATCAATAACTGATAAAGAAATTGATATATTAGAAAATTTTCAAGTATATTGAACTTAGGTCGATAGCCTTTACGTACACCTTTACGTAAATATAAAAATAGATAGTCATTTACACATGAGCTTTATCTCGTTAGATAGTATTTTTATAACAATAAAATACTATCAGCTGTAGTGAATTGACTAAGGGTTGATGTTAAACGGTATCCGTCGCAACACAATAATAGCCTCAAGGATTGAGACTCGGTATCACGGTTCTCAATAGCAATATCTCTGTAGTTGTATTGATAAGCTCTACATTTGTTTTATCTTCATTTGATTATCGCTTGGGGGCGGAATATGAATTGGTTTAGTAACATGTCAATCTTCAAAAAGGTTGGATTGATTTTTGTTTTATCGGTTATTATTTTTGCCGTTAACCTTGGTATTAGCACCGTTGCGATTAATAAAAATCGCGACACCTTGTCTTTCATGGAAACCAAGGTGGCAAACCGGGTTGAACTTGCAAACCAAAACGTCATTTATGTACAACGCTTAGATGAGTTATATACCCAAGCGGTATCGTTTGCAGATGAAGATTTGCTCGAAAACGCCAATAAAACGTTTGTTTCACTTAACGAGAATTTAACCGACTTATCAACTACCGATAAGCAAGAGACTGCCGCTTTATCGCAATTATCTAACAGCCTCAATGAATACAATACCATGACACTGTCATTGGCAAGAGGCATGCTTGATGGCACGATCGATATGGCAGATGTGGGACAAATCAGTCAGAAAAAAGCTAAAATTTTCGATAAACTGACCAACGGAATTACTGTTTATAAAGCCGACAAAGTGGATGAGTTTAGCTCTACCATTAAAGAGGCTGGCGACCGTTCAGAACAAAGTTTATATCTTTCATTTAGCATCGGTATCGCATTATTGGTGTTTATGGCGCTTGCTACTATTTCGATTGCTCGTTCCATCAGTGGTTCTGCTGGTGATGTGGCAAGTTCATTGGGTGAGTTAGCAGATGGTAAAGGTAACTTGCGTCATCAATTGACGGTTGCAGGTACTGATGAACTAGGACAAGTATCAAGCAATTTTAACCGTTTTTTACGTTTATTGGCGGACTCTATACAACAAGTCGTCAGTGTTACCAGTCCATTATTAGACAGTGCGTCATCGTTAAAAGAACGTATGGCTGTTGCGACTAAGGCAACCAAGCAACAAAGCCACGATGCTAAAGCCGTGCATATGTCGATGGAAGAAATGCGCCACTCGGTGAATGACATTTCACACAGTGCCCAGCAAGCGGCAGAAGCGGCACAAGTTGCTGAGCGAGAAGCGACAGAGGGCTTAGCTGTAGTACAACGTACAGTGAGAATTTCTCAAGAACTCAACTCAGGTATTGAGTTGGCATCGAACTCAATTCATGAGTTAGCTAAAGACACCGAAAGTGTCGGCTCAATTTTGAACGTGATTACCTCTATTGCAGATCAAACAAACTTATTGGCGTTAAATGCGGCCATTGAAGCCGCTAGAGCGGGTGAGCATGGACGTGGTTTTGCTGTTGTTGCTGATGAAGTTCGCGCACTGGCGTCTAAAACGGCAGACGCGACTAAAGAAATCCGTGGCGTATTAGAAAAGCTTAAAATCGCAGCTGAATTATCGGTGAGCACCATGGATGTGGCGATTACTAAGTCATCAGAAAACGAGCGTTATGCTAAAGACACCGGTGAAGTATTAAGCTCAATTCAATCTAAAATTGTCAGTATTAATAGTATGAATACTCATATTGCTTCAGCGACTGAACAACAATCTTTGGTAGCTGCACATGTGGCGAATAATGTGATTGAAATGAATGCATCATTTGAACAAACACTGGGGATTCTTGCCGAAGTGCAGGGCATTTCAGAAGGGTTAGACGGTTTTGCTAATGAGCTTAACCACGCGACCTCACAGTTTAAATTGTAATATTGCTGACAATTCAGATCCAAATGTGAGTGGTACACGATAAAAAAACGCACAGAGAAATCTGTGCGTTTTTATTTTATCCAGCACCAAAAAGCCTTCTGCTCCGCAGTGTTTATCCTCTCTGCCTGACGACATATGTTGCACATAAACAGTTTCTGGCTGTTTGCTGCATTGTTAGCCGCCATTTTTGAATTATTTAGCGTATTATAAAGCCAATTTTTGTGGGGGAAAATTGCCTCCAGCCTGCGTTTGTTTTACTTTATTTAAATTGAATAAATAGACGTTATTTTTTCATCCGTATTTTGCTTCTTTGTCACTGCAATGTGAGCTGTTTGGAAAAGGATTATCATGCCAAGCTTGATTAGAATCGTGTTAATTAATACCCACCTACCCGGTGTGGTCGAACTGTTATTAAATGGTCACACTAATATTTGTGGTACCAATGCCTCTGGTAAAACAACCTTACAACGGTTAGTGCCGGTATTTTATGGCGAGTACCCTAGCCGTGTGGTGCCGTCAACGCGTGACAGTTTCGAACGTTGGTATTTACCCCATGACTCAAGCTACATTATCTATGAATATCAAAAAGATGATGGTTTACTTTATCAAGCGGTTTTAGCATCAGCGGGTGACGGTAAAGGGGTAAATTACCGCTTTATTGGCCGTGCTTTTGAGTTAGAGCATTATATTAAGTCGCGTAATGGCGACACCATCATTTGTCATTCAATGGCAGAGTTGGGCCGTGAAGTAAAACGTGATGGCGTAGCCCATACAAACTTGTTAAACACTCGCGAGTTTCGAGCGATAATCCAGAATGATCGTAGCTTATTAAATACCGGCAGTAACCGCAATGAGCTGCGGACTTACGCGCGTCAGTTCTCGTTGTGTGACGGCGAACATAGCTTGCGTCATATCGAAAAACTCGCTAAAGCCGTGCACTCGAAAGAGGGCAAAATGGAAACGGTTAAATCAATGATCGCAGCCATTTTAGAAGAAGATGGGGTAAACCCACCGACGTCTAGACTGAATCCACAACGAGTAGAAACGTGGATCCGTGAAAGCCAGCTGGTGCAAGGTTTTGAACAAATCCGCCCCGAATACGAAAAGCTCGAACAAGAATTTAATCAGCTATTAAGCGCCGAGTTACGCTTAGCCAGTTTATCGCGCGGTTATCGCGCTGACGAAACCTTAGAAGCTGAGCGCCAAGATCGTAACCAAACTCATGGTAAAGAACTAAACCTCAAGTTGCGCTTATTAGATGATGAGTGGAAAGATGTTCGTGATGAGTTAAACCAGGAATTATCTGCCGCTAAAGGTGACGCTGGCAAGTTTGAAGATGAACTCAATGCCATTGAAGACCAGCATGCTGCCTTTTTAGATGCCGACATTGAACAAGCCAAAGCTGATTTAGATAATTTGCCTAATTGGCGCAGTGATGTTGAGAACCTTAACGAGCGTCATAAATTACAAACCGAAAAACACCAAGATATTGAAGCCGCCTTTAATGCCCGCCGTAGTAAAATTGCTGAGCAATTACATCGCGAACTTGAAACGCTACATCTTGAGCAAGACACCCAACGTGAAGCGCGTGATAAGCAACGTGAGCTTGCCAATGACGACCTTGCAAAGTTAGAACAGCAATGGCGTGAACAAACGGATACAGGTAAAGCCAAATTTAGCGAGCAAGAATACCAACTTAAATTAACCGCTGCCGAGCTTAAGCATCAAGTTGATGGTGTGACTTACACCGAAGATGAAAAAATGCGTTTAGCGATTTTCGATGAACGCATAAGCCTAGCTGATGAAGAGCAAGAAACCTGTAATCAAAAGGTCGATCGTTTAACCACAGAAGAGCGTAAACAACGGGCCAAGCGCGACCAAGCTAACGAAGCGCTGCGTATATCCAGTATTCGCGTTAGTGATAGAGAAAATGCCAAAGAAGAACTGCACCATATGTTGTTCCCACAGTCGCATACCTTGTTGGAGTTTTTGCGAAAAGAAGCCCACGGTTGGGAGCACACCTTTGGTAAAGTTATCGCGCCAGAGTTGTTGCATCGCAGCGATCTACACCCAAGCCTAACCAAAGACAGCAGTGAAGCATTATTTGGGGTTAACCTCGATCTTAAAGCCATTGATGTACCGGAGTATGCCGCTACAGAGCAAGATTTACGTATTCGTTTAGCCAAAGCAGAAGAAGCACTAAAAAGTGCGCAAGAAATGCATGCCGAAGCGGAAGATCAACTGGTTGCTATGAATACGGCGCTCGATAGCATCACCCGCGAACTGACATTTGCCCGTACAGCGTACAAAAATAGCCGTGAAGATTTACGCCGTCTGTTTGACGAGAAGCGTAACGAACAACAAAAAATCAATCAAGCTGTGGCAGATCGTAAAGCCGATTCGAGCAAGCGATTAGTACAACTTGATAATGAACTTAAGCTGCTTAGCAATCAGCACCTTGGTTGGTTAAGCGAGCAAAAAGAGCAGGCGCTTGAAGCACGCATGGAAAAAAATGCCTATTGGCAAGAAGTGGTTGGCGCCATTGATAATCAATTAGGTCAGATTAAAGCCAATATCGAACAACGCCGTGCAAATGCTAAAACCGAGCAAAAAGCAGGTGAAACCTGGTACAAAAATGAGCTTAAATCACGTGGTGTTGATGAAGGCACCATTTTGGCGCTTAAAAAACAGATCCGCGATCTTGAAGCCTGCATCAGTAATGCAGAACAACGCCGCAGTGAAGTGCTGCGTTTTGATGATTGGTATCAACATACCTGGCTTGTTCGAAAGCCTAAAGTGCAAACGCAATTAACTGATGTTAAGCGCGCTACGCTGGAGTTGGAGCAACTGCTAAAAGCGAAAACGGCAGAAATAAAACACCGAAGAGACAGTTTAGAAACCGAACGTAAAGCCTGTGATGCCGCCCAAGTAGAGGCGTCTGAAAACCTCACTAAGCTGCGTGCAGTGATGCGCAAGTTAGCTGAACTCAAATTGCCAGCTAATAACGATGAGGCGATGGGCAGCATTGGCGAGCGTTTGCGCCAAGGCGAAGATTTATTGCTAAAGCGTGACTACTTAATGGGTTCTGTTAAACAATATGTTGAACACTTTGACTCGGTCATTGCCAGTAAATCTGGTTCAAGTTTGGCCGAATTTTGGGAGCGGGCCCGTGATGAGTCGAGCTTTGTGAACGACAAAGGTATTCGCCTTCTCGACTATCGCAAGTTAGTCCCACAGCTTGAGCAGTTACTCAATGTGATGGTGCCGCAATCGTTAATGGCGATTCGCGAACAAGGGCGTATTTTTGGTATCGACTTAACCGCATTCTATGATGTATTAACCGATATTGACCGCCGTATTGCCAGTCAAAGTGCGCGTATTACCCGTGAAGTGGGTGAAGAGCTATTCCTCGAAGGAGTATCAGAGTCGGCAGTGCGAATTCGTTCACGTATTAGCGAACTTGAGTTTTGGCCTGAACTTGAAGTGTTTGTTAAAGCCTTTAAAGCGTGGAAAGCAGATGGTTTCAGCCAACTACCGGACGAGCATTACACTAACTCAATGCGCCGAGCATTAGACATTATTGGCCGCGCAGCATTAACCGGCGGTATTGCGAAACTGTTAGAAATAGAACTGCGTTTAAAAGAAGGTAACAGCGACTTAATTATTCGTACCGACCGTCAGTTAAACGAGTCTTCAAGTCATGGTATGGCGTACCTTATTTTATGTAAGTTCTTATTGGCCTTCACCCGTTTATTGCGCGGCAAAGCCAATGTCACTATCCATTGGCCAATTGATGAGTTAGGTACGCTACATCACACTAACGTGAAGAAAATCTTCGATGCCTGTGAGAACAACAATATCAGTGTATTAGGGGCTTTCCCAAATCCTGAATCTGAAGTGCTAAGTCTATTTGCTAACCGTTACATCATTAATAAGCAAACTAAAAAGCTGCAGGTCGTTAAACCTAAAGCCAACCCGTTAGCGGCCCGTTTATCGCAACGTAACACTAAAACCGAAATGCCTACGGCGGAAATGACTCGCGCTGAAACTGCTAAGGAGCACATCTAATGTCTGAATCGACTGAAACTATCTTAGTAGGTACTGGCGCATTAATAGAGCAATTGTTGCGTGGTGAGTTTATTTGCCGAGTGACCAATGAAGACGGTTGGCGGGCATTAAAAAATAATAGCACTCGCGACAGAGTTGAAACCTACCTTAACCAAATTAATCGCACCATTGCCAGTGCAGGTGAGGGTGAAGTCTTTTTTTGTGGTTATTTGCAGCTCGGCGAAGTTGAGCGCAAAGTTATTTCATCGCAATTTAAAGATATTTGCTCAGGCCTTATTCCATTAGTGGAATGGCTGGTATTAGTGCAAGAAGCCAGTGGCCAAGATGCACCGCTGAGCGAAGGCGCGCCGATCCGCTTAACCGATTTACAAGCGCGTATTGAAGATACGCCAGCCTTTAGAGAGCAACTCACCAAGTTGAGCCATTACCGATTATTCGGCTCAAGCAGTACTAATGTTGACGGCCAAATTAAGTTGGTGTTTAAGCGCTTAGTGGAACTGGGTTATTTAACCAAACCCAATAGTGAGAAACAGATTTATATCGCCACGGGTAAGTTAGATTATCTATACGAAGTGATCCGCTTTATTGATGAGACCGAAGGCTTAAGTCTTGAGGCTCAGGCAGAAACCGCGACCCAAAGGGACTTGATATGAGCAGTAACTTACACCAAGCCGGGGTAAAGCTGCTCAAACAACTTGGGCGTCATGCCGATGTTGTCATGGATGCATATTTGGCAGGATCGGTTAACGACACTGCTCATGATGCTGGCGTTATCGAAAAGCTGAAAAAAAGTGGCATTTTATGGCGACCAGAACCGGATCAAGAACTGCGCTTAAAGCGTTCGGTGCGGGCATTATTGGAAGAAGCATTAAGCGACGAACGTAATCGACAGATTGATGCCAACGTCGGCTCCGCGCTAGCGACAATAAAAACCTTAGCCGATCATTATAAAGAGGCGCGCCGTGATGTGGATTTTAGTGCTGCAGAAGCCTATTTAGCCGATTTAAATGAACATGTGTATAGCTTTACCGACAGTTTACGTTATTCAATTCGGGTGTTATGGAGCCGAATTAACAACGAATTTGGTTATGTTGGGACTATAAGTGCCAAAATTCGCGAAAACGAGTTAGCCCAAAGCCAGGTGTCAGAGCTACTAAACGGCTTAGAAATGTTTCAATTTAGCGAGTTAGGTGAAATTGCTGGCGATATTCGTGAACTGCGCCGTTTGTTGATGACCAGTTTGCAAGAAACCTTAAGTCAATGTACCCAAGAGTTGAGTATTGTCCAAGCGAGATTGTATGAGTTACTTGGGCGATTTAGGCAAATACAAGGGCGCACCCGATTACTAAAAGGTTGGTTACTGCACACCAGCATGCATCCTGATTATCAACCTGAAAACCATGTAGTGCATAAAGCAGTACCGGTATTATTTAATTGTGCTGAGGCGCTGATAGCCCCTGCAAGTGTTGATGTGTCTAACCCTCATCACGAACTAGAACTGATGGGGTTAGTGGCACAAGTTAAAGCCATTAGTCGCGACTCATTACCAGCGGCATTGCGTGAGCATAATGTGACCTTTGAAATGGGTGACAGTGAGGATTTTGATATCCCTGAAAACCCCCTTAAAATAGCCGTGGATGAATATTTTTGTGAAGTGATTGATTCCGGTTTACGTCAATCGGCATTAAGCTATTTGCAAGAGAAGCAATTAACATGGGATGCTGAAAGTTGGCTTTATCAAGTCATTGGCGGTTATGAAGGCCTAGCCGATGAACATAAAAATTATTTTGAGCTTGAACCCATAGGAAAACCCGATCCGGTTTATAGCGGTAACTTTATCATTAACGATGTTGAGTTATGGCTAGCCTAAGCAAAAGACAGTTACAGCTAATGGAACACGCGGCAAAGCAGCGCTTGCCGCGGGTGAAGTTCACTGCCGATTGGAAAAAATTGTATCAATTGTGGCAAATAGGTGAGACCGATGGTACTGACAAATACCTGTATTTGACCGCCAACGATTATGTTTTACTGCGTAACATGGCCCAAATTGATTCGGGTTTAGATATTCTGGCCCTTGATTTTGATGTGCCCCGCCAGCAGATGTCACAACTCAGTGCTAATGAGAAATACGCTAATATCAGCCCTGAAGCTGACTATGTATTAATTAAGCTGGCACCTAGTTTATCTCAAAGCCTAGAGACTGATTTAGCGTCAGGTTCAGTTGCCGATTTATTATCTGTACATAATTGTTCACTGCGGTTAAAGGTCGACAGTGCAATCGCGCTTTGTCAGCGACTCAATCTAACGAACCTCATCGTGGTCGAAAATCTCGACAGTTTTGATCACTTTTTTGCCAACTTATTTACCTCAGAGTTACAGGCCTTCATCAATAACTGCATGGTGTTGTATCGAGGTAGCCATGACTATTCGCCAGCAGGCCGAAAGCGTTTTTTACACTTACTTGAATCACTCAATATCAATGTCATTGGCTTTACTGACCTTGATCCAGCAGGGTTAATGATTGCCAATACCCTTGAGTCTTGCTGCAGCATAATAGTGCCGCAACTTGCACTAGCGTCGCCAGATAAGTTATTAGCGTTAGCCCAGATAAATTCCACGGATGATTTTCATAAACAACACAAGCAATGGGCTTATCTTAATAATTTGTATCGAGATGCACATTCTGGCGATAAATCAGATTCTCCATTTTCCGCTTCATCAGTAATATATAATCCGCAATGGTTAGCGTTAGTGCAATGGCTCGGACAACATTGCGTGAGTATTAAACAGCAGCACATGTTAGCTAAATCGATGTCACTGACGTTGCTTAATATCCACTGTTCAGAATAAAACCACTCTTCATAATAAAACCACTGTGCAGAATAAAAAAAACACTACACTGATTGAGCCAGCTAACCCCATTTATTAAACAGAGTTGAGCTCACTCAACCGCCAAGTAAAACCTTCAAATTGATTGTTACTCTCGCTGTCTGCTTGATTTTTATGGCTATACGCACAGATTTTAGCCGTTTCCGTCCTAAATCTATTACTGGTTATACCATCGTTAGTGATTAACTAAGTCTATAATCTATTGTTATTTTTAGCTTTTATATTGCATGCTTGTTAAGCGACGATTAAGTCATCACTTTTGTTCATAAGGTGATTGAAATATATTGCGCTATGTCTCAGTATTTCAGCGCTCGAAAAGAATAAGCACCAGGATTGGTATAACAATAATTAGCAACAGAAGTTGCCATTTCGAAGGGAAATTTATAGATGACAAAATCACTTTCAGCACGGATCTTTATCGGTCTATTTTTTGGGGTTCTGCTTGGTAGCATGGTACAGTTTTTACTGGCCGATAATGCTTTTTTTGGTGGCACGTTAGTTAGCCTAGCAAGTGGTATTGGCACCATGTTCGTCAATATGATTATGATGCTAGTAGTTCCACTGGTGTTTGTGAGTATTGTGTGTGGTGTGTGTGAGTTACAAGATTTAAAAAGCTTTGGTCGTTTAGGGGGTAAAACCTTTGGGTTTTATATCATTAATACCATGGTCGCGATTTTAGCTGCTTTTACCGTCGCAATGATATTTGAGCCCGGTAAAGGCGTGGATATGTCGAGCAACGGTTCACTGGATATTACCGCGACAGAACTGCCTGATTTAATGTCGTTAATTGTGAGTATAGTACCAAACAATCCGTTTTCAGCTTTTACCTCTGGCAATATGTTGCAAGTGATTTTTATGGCGCTATTAATGGGCGGTGTCATTAAATCAATGGGGCAATCGGTTGAGGGAGCAGTTAAAGGATTTCAAACCGCCAATAAAATCATGATGCGCTTAATTTCAGTGGTAATGAGTTTAGCGCCATACGGTGTATTCGCCTTAATGTTTAAATTAGGCGCAACCTTAGAACCTGAAATTTTTGTCAGTGTTGTTGAATATTTAGTGCTTATTTTGGCTCTGCTATTGATTTGGATTTTTATCGTATATCCATATTCGGTCAGCCTGTTCACTCCTATTTCAGCGAAGACTTTCAGAGAAAAAACTCAAGAACAAATTCTCTTTTCATTGTCTACCGCTAGCTCAAACGCCACTATTCCGGTAACCATGCGTACCCTTACTGACAAGCTAGGTGTGAGCAAAGCGGTGGCTGGTTTTGGTGTGCCACTGGGTGCAACCATGAACATGGGCGGGGTGTCGATTTATATTACTATTGCGATTTTCTTCGTTGCGAACGCCTTTGGTATGCCAATCAGTAATGATCAAATTCCATCGTTATTGTTTAGCGTATTTTTACTGTCGGTGGGTGCTGGTGGTGTTCCTGGTGGTGGAATGGTGATGATTGGGGTATTGATTTACCAATTAGGCTTACCAGCAGAAGCATTTGTGATTGTTGCTGCATTAGACCGTATTATTGATATGGTGTTAACCTCATGTAATGTGGTCGGTGATACTGCGGTATTAACCATTGTTGATCAAACTGAACAAGCGCATCAGCTTGAGGCTGCAAAAACTACCGCTGAGGAAGTGTAAGATCCGTTTAGCAGTATGAATAAAATGGCCTGCATAGCAGGCCATTTTTATGTCTAAGGTGTTTTTTTTAAGGCCTCATGTCTAAGATCTTATGTCTAAGATCTAAGGCCTTATGTTTAAGGTCATATGCTTAAGGCTTTAAATTGATGCGAATATAGTAGATGCTATCTATGCTGCATTTTATTTTCTATCTTAGTCATCAGCTTGAATGTCGTTTTTTCTAAATCATCTAAACCGCGATGAGCGACCTGTTCATAAGAGCGATTAATATAGCGATAAGCTTGTGGGTAGTTAAACTCAATCACCTCAAGTTCAGCCAATTCATTCAACGCCTGTGTTTGCCCGATGGGATAGTTCATCATTTGATGATATTCAATGGCTTTTTTAAACTGCTCTCTGGCTTCATCATTGCGACTTATGCGCTGGTTTATCATGCCAGCAAGCTGTGAAATATAACCTAATGTTAGCCAGTCTTTCACTTTAGCAGCATTGGTTTTGGCAATAGTAAGTACACCTAATGCTTGTTCTATCCTGTCGGTTTCGGTATAGCTTTGCGCTAATAACAATCTTAATCTGGCTAGCTCTCGCTCATCTTGCTGATGTGTAGCTAGATCGATTGCTGCTATCAATGTGGTATTAAGCTGTTGATATTGATGTTGCTGCAATTGGATGTTAGCTAGCAGACGCATGGCAACTAAGTTATCGGGTGTGGATTTTATGAGCTTGGATAAGTGCTGCTCAGCAGCTTTAATGTCGCCAAGTTGTAGTTGTGTCATTGCATTGAACAACAGGGGGGAACTAAGACGTGAATGGTATTGAGTTTCTGTCTTGTTATCTTTTTGATTCTGTTGTAAATTATTTTGTAAACTGTGTTGTGGATTGAGCCGCTGAGTAATCATCTTTGCTGCAGCTGATAATACTTGCTCGATGCTTGAAGCGTTAACGACTCCTGCTTCTGTATGATGCTGCTGATGTAATGTAAACGCTAATTGATATTGATTATTGGCGCCGGTAATGTTGGATTCAATCACCAGTCCCGCACCGGAGATGGCCATTAATTGCTTAATATCGGCAGCTTGGCTCAAGTGGTCATTAGAGATAAGCGAGATGATATTTATAATATCTTCGGTTTGCAGTAATGGGTAACTAACACCGACATTTAGCTGATGGATAAGCACATCCATTGCGGCATAGCGATTCCATTGCGAGTCTGTGTTGTCTGTCGCGAGTTGCACCGGAAGCACTAAAATAGTGCCAATTTCTATTGCAGGGGCTTTAGTGGACATCAGATAAGCATAAGTACTCATGCTAATAAGCAGTAAGAGTAAAATAGCCGCAATATATATTTTTTTATTCGATGGTTTGGCGGGCGGCATCGTTATAGTCCTTAATTAATATCCTGAAAATAACTTAGTGGGTATTTAAGTTATTGTAAAGAAATGATTCTTTACTGGTGCCTAATGATTCAAATTTGTATTTTGGTTAACTGTGTTTATTCGCGTCAGTTAGATCATCAATGAGCTCAACTGCAGCGCATAAATGAAAAAACCGCCAAAAGGCGGTTTTTTTACAGCATAATCAATTAATCAATTGATGGCTCTTCGCTGTAATCAATACCGTGATAGCTCAAGCAAGTATCAACTTCGTTTGCGCTACCTAAAATTACCGCAACGCGCTGATGGATTTCGGTTGGCTGAATGTCCAAAATAGTTTCATAACCTGTTGATGCTTTACCGCCAGCTTGCTCAACTAGTAATGCCATTGGGTTGGCTTCATACATTAAGCGTAACTTAAACGGTTTGGCTGGGTTTTTATTGTCTGTCGGGTAAGAGAAAATCCCACCACGACACAATACCCGATGCACATCACCTACCATTGCAGCAATCCAACGCATATTAAATGATTGCTCTCGAGGTCCTATTTCTCCGAGTAATAAATCGGCAATATAGGTTTGCATTGGTGCTTCCCAAAAACGCTGGTTTGACATATTAATGGCAAACTCGGCGGTGTCCGGGGTTATTTGCACGTTATTGTCGGTCAGAAGAAACTCTTGGCTGTCTGGAGCAAGAGTATAAAACTGAGTGCCTTGACCAGTGGTTAGCGCCATCATGGTTGATGGGCCATACAACACATAACCCGCAGCAACTTGTTTGCGGCCAGCTTGTAAAAAGCTTTGTTCGTTTAACTCTCCGGTAGGTGCTGGTAATACCGAAAAAATAGTGCCCACTAATGAGTTGATATCGATATTTGATGAGCCATCGAGTGGATCAAAACACACTAAGTATTCACCTTTAGCGTTCACCTCAACCACATAATCTTCTTCTTCAGACGCTAAACCACGTACATTGCCATCGGTTTTAAGGGCATCTTTAAGCATGTCATTGGTGATCACATCCAGTTTTTTCTGGGTTTCGCCTTGAATGTTTTCTTGCTCTGTTGCACCCAAAACACCCGCTAATGCACCGTGACGAACCGCACCACTAATGGCTTTTGAGGTGTCAGCTAAGGTTAATAGTAGTTGTGTTAAAGACGCGTTTACGGCTTGTGCGCTAAGGGTTTGTGCCAAAGTCTGCATGATTTTTCCTATGAGATTTTGCGAGGTTAAGGTCGATGTTGTTAATTCTTATCAGTTATGTGCAAATCATACCCCACAATGGCGCTAATTTCAGCGATTGTTATCTGGGGTTTTGGTTTTACTGTAAATTGAGGCAAAATGTGGGCGGATTGAATTGCCCCAAGGATTAATAATGACAATAACATGGAAGCATCATGCTTTAGCGGCAGTGTCTGCCGTGCCACTCCTTTTTACTAGCCCGGTTTTTTCAGCAACCGCTAAAGGCAGCATCATGAACTCATCAACCACCGCAACACTGACTGCAATCAACGGTAGCACTACACCACTGACCATCGAACGTGTTCATGCGTCACCAGCCTTAGCGGGTTCTAGCCCACGCGGGTTGGCCTTATCGCCTAACGGAAAACGTGTAACTTATTTATCAAGCCGTGCTGATAATCAACATTTGTATGATTTATGGCAAATGGATATCGCGACTGGTAAGCGCAGTGTACTGATTAATGCTGATCAATTAGAGGCAGGAGAGCTGTCTGATGAAGAAAAAGCTCGACGAGAGCGTCAACGTATTTACGGCCAAGGGATCATGGAGTATTTCTGGTCTGAAGACAGCCAACATATTTTAATCCCTGCAGCGGGTAAGTTGTATTTATATGACGTTGCCAGTAATAAAGTGGCTGAGCTTGCAACCGGTGACGGTTTTGCAACCGATGCGCGTTTGTCTCCGAAAGGTCACTTTGTATCGTTTGTACGCGATCAAAACTTATTTGTATTGTCATTGGATAACCAAAAAGTAACAGCACTCACCACAGACGGTAAAGGGCCGATTAAAAATGCTATGGCAGAGTTTGTCGCCCAAGAAGAAATGGACCGTATGACAGGTTATTGGTGGGCGCCCGATGAGTCTGCTATCGCCTTTACTCGTATTGATGAAACGGGTGTGGAGTTAGTGACTCGTAATGAAATTTACGCCGAGGGCATTAAATTAACCGAGCAGCGTTACCCTTATGCAGGCAAAGCCAATGTAGAGATCGCACTGGGTGTCGTGACCTTAAAAGATCGCACTATTAGCTGGATTGATTTGGGCAAACAAAAAGACATGTATTTACCTCGCGTAGATTGGCTACCCGACAGCCAGCATGTGTCGTTCCAATGGCAAAGCCGCGATCAACAAACGTTGGATTTACGCATTGCTGCAATCTCTCAGCCGACACAAGTTAAAACGGCGATTGAAGAGCGCAGCAAAGCATGGGTAAATTTAAACAATGATTTACACTTCCTAAAGCAACAAGCGGCCTTTATTTGGGGTTCTGAGCGTGATGGATTTAATCATCTGTATTTATTTGACTTACAAGGCAAACAACTTAAGCAATTAACCCAAGGTGATTGGGCTGTTGATGCGCTTGAGTATGTCGATGAAGCAACGGGTTGGGTATATTTTAGCGGTCGTAAAGACAGTGTTGTTGAACGTCATTTGTACCGCGTTAATCTTAATAAAGGCATGGACTCTATTGAGCGAATTAGCCAAGCATCGGGTATGCATGAGGCTGTATTTGCGGATAAAAAGCCCGTTTATTTAGATTACTTTAGTAGTTTACAGCAGCCGCCGCAGATAAGTTTACACAATGATTCTGGCAAGCAGTTAGCTTGGGTTGAGCAAAATAACATTGATAAAAATCATCCGCTTTATGATTATGCTGGTTTATGGCAAATGCCTGATTTTGGTCAATTAACAGCGGAAGATGGTCAAGCATTACAATACAGACTGTTTAAACCGGTGCCTTTTGATGCCGCTAAACAGTATCCGGTTGTGGTGCGCGTATATGGTGGACCGCATGCTCAGTTAGTGGTCAATAGCTGGAGCGAGGCAGATTATTTTACTCAATATTTACTGCAGCAAGGCTATGCGGTATTTCAATTAGATAATCGTGGCTCAGCGCACCGAGGCACGCAATTTGAACATGTCATTTATCAAAACATGGGTGATGCTGAAGTAAACGATCAAAAAGTTGGCGTTGATTACTTACGTAGCTTGCCGTTTATTGATGGTGACAATGTTGCTATTTATGGTCACAGTTATGGTGGTTATATGGCGTTGATGAGTCAGTTTAAGGCGCCGGGTTATTTTAAAGCGGCAATATCGGGTGCGCCAGTAACGGATTGGCGTTTGTACGACACTCATTATACTGAGCGTTATATGGGGAACCCGCAAACCAATAAAAAAGGTTACGACGCCAGCAGCATTTTACCTTATGTCAAAAATTATCAATCGGGCTTATTGATGTATCACGGTATGGCTGATGATAACGTTCTGTTTGAAAACAGCACTAGAGTATATAAAGCGTTGCAAGATGAGGGTAAGTTATTCCAAATGATGGATTACCCAGGGTCTAAGCATTCAATGCGTGGCGAGAAAGTGCGTAATCATTTATATAAATCATTAGCGGCATTCTTAGATCAACAGCTGAAGTAATCACTATTGTGTTAAAGGATTAACGAAAAAGCAGATATAAAAAAACCAGGTGATTCACCTGGTTTTTTATTGCGGTTAACCTTAAAAGATTACGCTTCTAGGTCACCACAAAAACGATAGCCTTCACCGTGAATTGTCGCGATGATTTCTGGCGTATCAGGCAAGCTTTCAAAGTGCTTACGGATGCGACGTATTGTCACATCAACGGTGCGGTCATGAGGCTTTAATTCACGGCCAGTCATTTTTAACAACAAGTCAGCACGAGTTAAAATCTTACCTGGGTTTTCAACAAAGTGAAGCATCGCACGGAACTCGCTGCGTGGTAGCTTATAAGCTTCACCTTGTGGGTTAACCAAAGAACGGCTATTGATTTCTAAGCTCCAACCGTTAAAACGGTAATACTCAACAGAACCTTTTTCTTCAGTTTCTGCGGCAGCATTATTAACGCGAGTTAATAGGTTACGAGCACGGATCGTTAATTCGCGAGGGTTGAATGGTTTAGTGATGTAATCATCTGCACCAATTTCAAGACCTAGAATCTTATCAACTTCGTTATCACGGCCAGTCAAGAAAATAAGACCGATGTTATTAATTTCACGTAGCTCACGAGCTAATAATAAGCCGTTTTTGCCTGGTAAATTAATATCCATAACAACAAGATTAATCTTATTGTCTTGCATGGCTTTATGCATTTCTGCGCCGTCGTTAGCTTCAGTGACAACATAACCTTCAGCTTCAAAAATACTGCGTAATGTATTACGAGTTACAGCTTCATCTTCAACAATTAAAATGTGCGGATTTTGCATGATATTTACCTGATTTTATAAAATTCGATTCTAGCCACTGTTTGCGAACTGTGTGCTAATAGATTGCAATAGCGCTTTAGCTAATGCGCTAAGATTCCGATATTTTTTGGTGTTTATCTATGTCTACCCTGAATTAAACACTCTCTATAAACTCTATTATGTAACACTTAATACTGGTTACTGAGTCTGCTTACGTCGATTAATTACCACTACGTCAAGGCACGCGTTTGCACTTATTCATGATGGTGTAAAATTTGTTGCACTTAAGCTTACTTACTATGAATGCCATTTAGAAAGATAGTTCCTTCTATTGCAAACTTATTTAATCGTATTAATGTTTTATCAAATGTAGAACAAATTTAGTACGACTGTAAACTTTACATCAAAAAATCATCACACTCACAACAACATTTGCTGAGTTTTTGAGGTGTATGTAGCTAACTTTGCTACAGTGATTTAATAGTGCGTAATGGTTATTGTACTCGTTTTAGGCATTTGTTAACAAATTAAATGTTAAAAAATTAATATAACACTCGAGTATATGAAAGATTAACCTTGCTAAGATAATAATAATTAATAGTTTTCTAATATAGTACTGCTGATTTAGATCGTAAACCTTTTAGAAATCAAACCTATCTGCTAGACTAATTTTGGCTTAATTGACGAAAATTTATTATGGAAAATGTTATAGATACATTGTGGAATGAGTATCAAAGTACTCATTTTTTGTTTACTCAACGCCTTTCTCATGATTTCCCATTTGCTATTGTTACTGCCCATAACCCCCGTGGTTCAAGACTCTCTCCTAGTCAAAATCGCTTACTCGATCGTCAGCTTCAATTTAAAATTCAACAATATAATCGTCCCTATCGTGCGTTAATCGGTGCAGCACCTGATTTGTCGCATATGGAAAAGAGCTGGGCTATTTTTATTGATAAAGAACAAGCTGTTGAGCTTGGTCGAGAATTTAATCAACATGCAATTTACTACGTTAATCAAGGTTTGCTATCTTTGATTGCATGCCTTGATAGCATCAAACCTGAAGTTGATATGGGAATTTTTAATCACCGATTAAGGATGGTGAGCGAGTTGCCAGAGATAGGTTCGTATAACTGGGTAAATAATGACGTAATTAAAACTGCACAGCTGCGATAAAATAATTAACACATTATTTTGAGACAATACTTACTAGATTGTCTCGGTAATTTGCGGTTAATTATGTTTTTTGGATATTTATGGGCATTTTTTCGTAATAGAGAACAATCATTGCTCTGAAGTCGCAGCTGCATAATATTTCACTGCAGCGATATTTTTTATCAAAACAGTGTATTTTTACTGTGTTTGCTGATTGACTTGATAGGGTGTTTTTTGCTATTTTCAACTCCCTCCTTCGGGAGGAACAGAAGAGGAGCGTTAACTAGGTAGTAAGTGAGAGGATGCCAATCCGATGACCACTTATGATGGAGATTAGCGCCGAGGTATCAGTTTGTTTGGCAAACATTGATATCGGTCGATTAGGCTGAATCCTAACGATTGTCACCTATTTTTTTGGTGGAGAGCTTCTGGTGATGATTGCTGTTTCCCTTCTATAAGGGTGCGTTATCTTAGCACCAGGCTCTTCGAACGTAGTGTGTTCGGAGCGTATATCATGTTAGTAAATCACATCTTATTTTTGAGTCTTTCGCAAACAGCGGAGGCATCAGTATGAGCTTTGTTCAGTCTGAAATAGATACCCCAGAATTAGTCGTTGCCAAATTTGGCGGCACGTCAGTTGCTGATTACGCCTCTATGAGCCGTTGTGCAGATATTGTGTTGGCTAATCAAGCTACTCGCCTTGTGGTAGTAAGCGCCTCCAGCGGAGTGACCAATTTATTAGTTGAGTTAACTCAAGCTAATGTTAATGACGAGCGTCGCTTGGTATTACTTAAGCAAATTGCTCAAATTCAATATGCGATATTAGATGAACTCGGTCGTCCGCAAGACGTGGCAGCCAGTATTGATAAAATACTCAGCCGGATGTCAGTACTCAGTGAATCGTTAGAGCTGAATCGCAGCAAAGCGGTTATGGACGAGTTACTGTCGACGGGAGAGCAATGTTCATCGATTTTATTTTCTGCGGTTATTCGGGAAAAGGGCACTGCTTCAAATCATTTTGATGTGCGCCAAGTATTACGTACCGACAGTCACTTTGGTCGCGCAGAGCCACAAATTGAAGCTATTTCAATGTTAGCAGGTGACTTTTTACAGCCATTACTTGCGCGTTACGTTATCGTTACCCAAGGCTTTATTGGTGCTGATGAAGAGGGACGAACAACAACATTAGGCCGTGGTGGTAGTGACTATTCGGCGGCATTACTTGCCGAAGCGCTTCGTGCTACAGCGGTTGAGATTTGGACCGATGTGGCCGGTATTTATACCACTGACCCACGCCTTGCCCCCAATGCCCGCCCGATTGCTGAAATTAGCTTTAATGAAGCGGCTGAGATGGCGACCTTTGGCGCTAAAGTATTGCATCCCGCCACCATCTTACCGGCAGTAAGACAAAAAATTCAGGTGTTTGTAGGTTCAAGTAAAGCGCCTGAAATGGGCGGAACTTGGATCCGTCATCAAGTTGAAGATACCCCAGTGTTTAGAGCGGTGGCGTTACGCCGTGATCAAACTTTACTTAACTTGCATAGCTTGCAAATGTTACATGCTCAGGGCTTTTTGGCTGAAACGTTCGCGACCTTAGCGCGACACAAAATATCAGTCGATTTAATCACTACCTCAGAGGTTAACGTATCGTTAACCCTAGATAAAACCGGTTCAGATTCAAGTGGCCAGGGCTTACTCAGTGAGTCGTTATTACAAGAGTTATCGCAACATTGTCGTGTAAGAGTCGAGGAAGATTTAGCGTTAATCGCCATCATCGGTAATCGCATAGCATCAACGGCTGGCATTTGTAGTAGGGTGTTTAAAGTGCTTGAAAACCATAATGTTCGGATGATTTGCCAAGGCGCAAGCCCACATAATTTATGTGTGTTGGTTGCAGAGTCGGAAGCGGCGCAAGTGGTTAATGCCTTGCACCAAAACTTGTTTGAGTAATCATATGACTAAAGCAATACAATCGTCAGTTCAAGTTGGAGAACTGGCGACAGGACACGCATTGACCGTTCCAGTATACTCATTCATTGGTCGCGAGAGTGTTGCGCCTAGCGTGTATATTCAGGCCAATGTTCATGGTGCTGAAGTGCAAGGTAATGCGGTGATTTATCAACTGATGACCTTATTGGAAGGTTACCAGGTTTTAGGTGATATTACGCTTGCACCCTTAGCCAATCCTTTAGGGATTAATCAAAAGAGTGGTGAGTTTACTTTAGGGCGTTTTGATCCCATTACAGGGGTTAATTGGAACCGCGAGTACTTTGATCATCAAGTCGATATTCAAACTTGGTATGCCGAGCACCAACGTTTAACCAATAGTGAGCTGTTTTGCGCCTATCGTTCAATGTTGGTAGAAACTTGCCTGGCGCGCCTAACTCATTCTTTTGGGATTTCAACAGGTCATCGGTTAGCAGTAAATTTACAGGCTATGGCACATCAAGCAGATATAGTGCTTGATTTGCATACCGGCCCTAAGTCGTGCAAACACTTGTACTGCCCTGAGTATGATATTGATGCGGCGAGATTTTTCTCGATCCCGTATACCTTGGTTATCCCCAATAGTTTTGGTGGCGCGATGGATGAAGCTACCTTTTGTCCTTGGTGGCAGTTAACCGAGTATGCAGCCAGTCAAGGCCGTGAATTTTCGGTACCTGTGTCAGCATTTACCTTAGAGCTTGCAAGCCAAGAACGGATTGATTTAGCTGACGCGTTAGAGGATGCCAAAGGCATACTGGCTTATTTAAGTCACCGTGGCGTGATTGCTGAAAAAGTTTATCCAGCCAGTATGGAAAGGTTTGGGTGTTACTTGAAGGATTATAAGAAGTTTCATGCACCTAAAGCTGGCTTAATTGAATATTGTGCCAGTGTCGGTGAACCATTAACCGCAGGCAAACCTTTAGCGAACATTTTACGCATAGATTTGTATGGTACTGAACAGGCTTACCAAGCCATTAGTTTACCCATGGATTGTGTGCCTATTTTGCATTTTGCTTCTGCGTCGGTACTCCAAGGCACAGAGTTGTATAAGGTGATGACTAATGTGTTTCCATTACAGCCTAGTTGATTAACTGCTTTGGCTAAGTAAAACAAAAACGCCTGCAATTGCAGGCGTTTTTGTCGATGCGTAAATTGCAATTAACTGCCTAAAATCTGTAGCGGAATCGCTAACATTTCGTTACCAGAAGCAGCAAAATACCAAATAATGCCCACTAAACTTGCTACCGTGAGTAAATACCATACGGTAGAGAAAATTTGCCCGTAACGATCTAACGGCAATAAATGACTTTGATGGCGACCGCGCCATTCAAATACAATTTCTACACTGCCGATCAGTAACAAAAAGCCCAGCAAGGCGAGCCCTAAGCTATAGCTAATGAACACACCGATAGCGGCACCAGCAATACAAGCAACTAGACCGACAACACTATTCATTGAAAAGCTGATGCTTTTTAAAATATGACCGCCATCGAGAGGTAAAATGGGCAGTAAATTAAACAGATTTAGCAGCGCATTGAATGTTGCTAATCCGGCAAAGAATATGTTGCCTGTTAGCCAATAAAGTCCAAGTGAGATAATCGATAAAATGAGTCCAAAAGTCGGGCCCATAATCGAAATATACACATCTTGCCAGCGGGTGTTGATACGTTCATCACTTAGCGCTAAGCCGCCCACAAAAGGGATTAAATAGATCCCTTTGGTTTTCATGCCGAAATGTTTCATCGCTCTAATATGGCCATATTCATGAAACACTAAGCAGCCGATGAGGGCTAAGGCAAATTCAAATGAAAATAACCATGAATAGGCCGCAACACTGGCTCCCGCAAAAAGGACTTTAACCACCTTGGCACTTTTTAGTAGCTTAAAACCTAATGATGCCAGTCCAACAACACTGAGCTTTTGGTTTTTTACTGCTGCAATTTCAGGTGTTTGACGCTCAATATCTTCAACGGTTCGTTGACCTTGGGTTATGGATTCATCATCTATTAATAAACAATAATCCAGTTGAAACGGTTGCCAGTTAACATCGATTTCTAATCGTACCGGTAGTGAACCAATATTGGGTTTAACGGGTTCGTCGTGGTTGATATTTGTTTCAGTCGGTACTGACGTTTGAGTGGTCAGTTCAAATGAATGAATATGAAAGGCTTGGTCACTAGCGCTTGCAGACTTTTGTGATACCAGTTGATTGTCCCAATAAAGTTGCTGCCAGCCCGCAATCGAGCCTTCTAGTCGCAGACGTTTACCTAGACATTCAATATTTAGTAATTCCATTAAGGATTCTCAGGGTTTATGGACAGTGAGCATAGAGGCATTTTGCCAGAGCTGTGTGTGTTGCTCAATGGGTTTTACCATTATATTTGTTAATCATTAGCTTAGATTTATGATTGAGTGATTAAGGTAAGTAACATGAGTCTGTTGTTGGTAAATTGAAGGTTAGTAATGCTAAAAATGGAGGTGTTATGTGCTGTTAATCTTCAGTCTGAATACGTTGTTAATACAGATGTTCTAATTCAGCCACGGTCGCAATACCTTGCTCTATGGTGGTAAAGACAATTTTTGCACTGCAGCAATGTCCTTGAAACTGACCATACTGGCGTACCAGTGGCAGTAACTGTAACACGCTCATATCTTGACTTAGCTTAACCAGTACAGGCAGTTCAGCCACGCTGGGATCCTGTGGCGGATGTTTCTGGATGCTATACACATGGCCGGCATTGTCGATGAGTTTATCTTCAGCGTGGACGGTAAATTGGTTGGCGCAAATAAAGCCCAACCAATCTTGATAGTTAACCAGATACATTAGCTCATCATCTTGATCAAACTGCAGTATGGCCGGCCAATGTATCTGTTGCATAGTTATCTGTTTGTCCACTTTTTATTGTCTTACCAACTGATTGTTATCGATTACTGTAATCGAATGATACTTCTTGATTGACGTTTTTTACAATACACGGCCCATGTTCACGTTGGCTGCGATTGAATGCCGCACCTATATGAATTTCGACGTTGGTGAAAATGTGTTTTTCAGCTTTGATGACGTAATTATTATAGTAGCCTTCAACTTCGTTAAGATGTTGAGTGTATTCTAGTTCTTCTTTCATACGTTCTTCTGCCATTTGATTTTTTTGCTCGAGCATCATTTTGACTTGCTCAATCATGCCGGCATCGCTTTGCCATTCCGTTTTGGGCGGTAATTTACGTAATCTTGCTTCTATTTCTAAGCCCGCAACAACCATGCCTTTAATACTGTCATCTAACTCTTTAAGTTCTTGCTTTAATTCACCATGATGCATGGCACAAAACAATTCCGTTTTAGTGCCGGCGGTAGCACCAAATGCAATGGCTCTAATGCCTTTTGCTGCAGTAGCAATGCCGCCGATTAAGTCACCTCGTCTTGCTTGGGCATCACTGACGGTAATAGTGTCACCTGAGGTTGAGTGACTGTGAAGTAACTGCTTGGTGACTAGAATATTGCCTAGGGCCTCTAAATGGGAATACTGCACAAACTGGGCACAAATTTGTCCGGTAGCTTTTATTTTAGTGCTGAGATCGTGCTCTTTAATTAAACGGCCAATAACACCTTTACTGACAATGACATCACCTTGAGCTTCAATAGACGCGGACTCAACAAAGCCCATTACCGTTACGTCACCGCTAGCTTTTACTTCCATACCTTCGTGCACATCGCCAGTGATTAAAACACTGCCTTTAAAATTAACGTGGCCATAGCGAACGTCTACATCTTTAATTTGCAGCATATCGTCAACTTGCATACCGCTGCGATTTTCAACTGGCTGACCAGACACTGTGGCGATGAGTTTATGTTGATCTTTAGGGTGTAAGCTGGTGCCTGTGCCTGGTTCCATTGGTTTATCTTTACCAGGAATTTGTTGCAGTACATCGCCGTGAACATTAAAACCAGGGGTGCCGATGGTTGAAGGGTTTTTAACCATCAGTAAATCATTGGGCTTAACGGTAATTAGTGCGCCTAAATTACGCATGTCGACCGAGCCGTCTTCGCGTTCTTGTGGTTGTAATAAGCGCTCACGAGCTAAGGCGACTTTTCGGGTTAATATCGCATTGTCGCCGTTAACGGCTGCTTTACCGCAAGCTATGACGCCTTCACAGGTTTCTCCTGGTGGCAATATCGACAAACGCTGCATTAATGCCATGATTTTAGGTTTACTCAATCCCATTTTAATTTTTTGAGTTTTAAGGGTATTAAGTACATCTGGCAGGGTAATATCTTTGCCGCCCCAAGCTGAAGTGATTTTCATACTGGCTTGCATTTTATCGTCACTGACACTGATATTAACGATACCGTCTTTACGTTCGGCAATGGCAAAAAAGAGTTCGTGAGTTCCGGAGTTTTGACCGCATAGAGCATTAACTTCCGCTACCGCTTTAGCAATTGCAGGGGCAATAGGAAACAGCATAGCAAAAGCCGCCTGTGTGAGTAAGGCGTTAATATCCTCTGCTGAAACTGGGCCGTGAGTATTGGGAATTATACGTAATTCCACTTTATTTTTATCAGCACTTAGTGCGACGATTGAGGGCTCTAACATAACATCCTTTGTTTTTATTTTTATATCAGGTCATAACAGGCAAATAGAATACCAACGAAATGAATTACAAAATGTGCGTTATTTTGCCTTTAAGCCAATTTAGCTGATATTAATCTGCATTTCCAGCAGTAAGCTTGCTTTGTCGCTTATAAGTGAAGCGGTTTGAGGTGCGGAGTATTATTGGTATGAGTGTTGATGGAAATACAATTTATACTTATTGTTTTCCGCTACCACATTCACTTTGCCAAAATGCGTCGCTATCGTCTCTGAATAAGGCAAATGGCGATTAGCGACAATCTGCCATACACCTTGTGATGTCAGCCTAATAGCACTTTGTTGGACAAATTGCGTGGCAATATCAGTCGTGCTGGTTAACCCATCATGAAATGGCGGGTTGGAGATAATACCATCGAACTTGCCTGAGATTTGATTAAACCCATCTGAAGGATAGACCTTTGCCTGCATACTATTGGCTGCTAGGGTTAATTCACATGAGAGTAACGCCATTGCATTGATATCAATGCACTCAATGGTTAACTCTGGATTGGCTTTTAGCAATGCAGCTGTAATGACCCCTGCACCACAACCAAAATCGAGTACTCTGCCGCGTAAGTTATCCGGTAAATGTGACAGCAGTAATTCGGTACCCTGATCGAGACGTTTCTCGCTGAAAACACCGACAGTATTACAAATTTGCAGTGTTCCCTGTGGGGTTTCTAGTGAATATTGGCTTACCCAATCGCTTATGGATAGCGTTGGTGCTGCTTGGGTTAAATAACTGACATACACTAGACAATGGCGGGCATTATCTTGCTTGATCGGGGTTGAGTAATAATCAGGTGTGAGTTTATCAATTGATTTAACTCCACCTTTATTTTCACCCACAATCATCAATTGGCCATCGATATTTAAATGTTGTGCAGCCAGTTGCAGTAAATAGCCCATTAAGGGTTTAGCTTTTGGAAAGTAAATAATGACGCTATCAAATTTTGCATCAGCTAATGACTCAGGCAGTTGATGGCCAAAATAGCATTGTAATTTTTCATTAGCGCAAGAGGACAATGTGAGGTGATGATTAAAGTCTAGCGCTAGGGCGGTGACATTATCGGCAAACTCAAGACATTGATATGCAAAGGTATCAGCTTCATAATTGAGCACTAACACATTGTGTTGCTGAAAGTATTTGCTGTTTCTAATTAACGCTTGAGAAGGATTTGTTAACACGTCGGTTGCTCATAATGCTAGTGATAAGATAAACACGCTGATATTAACACAACCCCCCACTTCGATAACGGGGATTGTGTTAGACATAGTCGTCAGTCAGTCAGTGATTAAGGTGTTTGCACCGATTGCGGTAGTAAGCTAAACATCTTAATCGCAATATCAATATTGTCTTGATGACCGCTAAATAATCTCGCACCTGGGCCTTCTGCAAAGACTTGAACATCCATCGCGGTATGACCGCCACTTGTCCAACCGGTATTCGATTCAATATCAATGAGTTTACGTAGTGCGATTGATAATGGCTCATTACCTTGCATGCGTGCGCTTTGTAATTGACTGTATTGCGCTTCATTTGGTGTAAAACCAAGTAGCGTCGCCGTTAAAGGTTGCCAGTTATCTTCGGCAATGGCACGGGTAGCAATAACATCAGGGCTGGCTTGAACCTTATGCAGTACTTCAGGGTGCCATTCGTATTTGTCATGTGCACCAACTGATAATCCACCGGTATTATGATCTGCTGTCACAACCATAAGGGTGTCTTTACTTTGGCGAACAAATTGTTCAACCACTTCGATAGCGGATGCAAATTCATCCATTTCACCCATCGCGGTAGCAATATCGTTACTGTGACCTGCCCAGTCAATTAAGCTGCCTTCTACCAATAACACAAAACCTTGTTCATTTTGTGATAGTAAATCTAATGCCTTTTGGGTCATATGGCTGAGTTTATGCGCTTGTTTATCATTAATCACCCAAGGCAATTGTACATCAGCAAACAGCCCCAATACTTTTGGCGTAGTCACTGATTCTAGCTCAGAGAATTCAGTGATGTGTTGGTAGCCTTTCGCGCTAAACTGCTCAAGTAATGTTGGGGTGAAATATTGCTGGCCACCACCAAGAATCACATCAGCATCAGATGCTAAATAAGCTTCTGCAATGTCTATGTAATTACTACGGCTTTCGTTATGAGCCAAAAATGCTGCCGGTGTAGCATGGTTTACTTGGGAGGTAACCGCTACGCCAGTAGATAAGCCTAATGCTTTGGCTTTTTCCATTAAGGTTGTGAGTGGGCGTTTTTCGGTATCAACGGCAATGGCACCATTATAACTTTTAACTCCAGTTGATAATGCAGTGGCAGATGCGGCAGAGTCGGTGACATAACCACTGATAGAAGCTGGGTAAGTGCTTGCCATACCAACGAGTAAGCGATCAAAAACCGTTTGTTCAATCTCTTCCGTTTCAGGATTATCTTTATAGTAACGATAAGCTGTGGTGTAAGCCGGTCCCATACCATCACCAATCATAATGATAATATTTTTGGGTCTTGATGGACCGACGGTTGGCACATTATTGCTTGCTGTATTAGCGACTACAGGTGACATAACGACTTCATCAGCCATTGCACCCGTTACGATCAAGCTAGATACCAATAATAATCTACCGATTATCCGTTGGTAGGTAGATAAAAAATGCATGATTAATCCTATTTTTGCTGACTAATACGGGCTTCGATGGCATCCATAAGCATGCCGGTAATATTAACATCGAACGCTGCTTCAATTTCTTTAATGCAGGTTGGACTAGTCACATTGATTTCAGTTAACTTATCGCCAATAACGTCTAAGCCGACAAAAATAAGGCCACGCTTTTTCAATTCTGGACCAATAGCACGAGCAATTTTCCAATCACTTTCCGATAATGGTTGGGCTACACCACTACCGCCAGCAGCTAAGTTGCCACGGGTTTCACCTTTCATCGGGATACGGGCTAATGCATAAGGTACCGGTTCACCGTCCACCACTAAAATACGCTTATCACCTTGAGTGATTTCTGGAATAAAGGCTTGCGCCATCGCGTATTGTTGACCATAACTGGTTAATGTTTCGATAATCACGCCAACGTTAGGGTCATCTTTTTTCACTCTAAAAATAGACGTACCGCCCATACCATCTAGCGGTTTTAAAATGATGTCTTGTTTTAGCTGGTGGAATGCTCTGATGCGTTTAGCATCGCGGGTGACAATAGTGTCTGGGGTAAATTCAGAAAACCATGCTGTAAACAGTTTTTCATTGGCATCACGTAAGCTTTGCGGTTTGTTAACAATCAATACGCCTTCTTCTTCCGCACGTTCGAGCATATAAGTCGCGTAGATGAATTCGGTATCAAATGGTGGATCTTTACGCATTAAGATCACATCAAGTTCGGCTAAGGGCGTATCAACTGACTCGCCTAAGGTAAACCATTGATCAGCATCTTGCTTAACCGACAATTCACGCATCGTGGCCATGGCTTTACCGTTGACCATTGCAAGGTCATGCATTTCCATATAAAACAATTGGTAGCCGCGTGCTTGTGCGTCCAATAACATCGCAAAGCTCGAATCTTTTTTGATGTTTATGTCGCTAATCGGGTCCATAACAATACCGAGCTTAATCATGTGTGTATCCTTTAATAATGTGCAGGGAAGATATCGGTTTACCCAATATCGCCAAATTTAACTTGTAATGCGGTAATGGCAGTTAATGACGCTGTTTCAGTTCTAAGTACCCTTGGCCCCAATAAAATGTCGGTAAAATGTTGGGTTTCGGTCATGGCAATTTCTTCGTCAGATAAACCGCCTTCTGGGCCAATTAATAATCTTACTTTGTGGTGTTGACCGGATAACTGCAAACCATTAATACCGTGTGAGGCTCTCGGGTGCAAATTCAGTTTTAAGGCTTCGGTGGATTCTTCACACCATTGTGCCAATGTCATTGCAGGACGAACAACCGGAACAATACTGCGGCCAGATTGTTCACAGGCACTGATAACAATTTTTTGCCATTGTTGCAGTTTTTTGTCTAAGCGCTCACCACTCAGTTTGACACCACAACGATCAGAAAATAACGGAGTAATGGTTGTTACACCCAACTCTACTGACTTCTGAACCGTAAACTCCATCCGGTCTCCGCGTGAAATCACCTGGCCTAAATGCAAGTCTAACGGCGATTCACTGTTGTTAACCTCACAACTTAAGACCGTGACAGCAATCGATTTCTTACTGGTTTCAATAATTTCAGTTAAGTAATCATTGCCGTCACCGTTAAACAAGCTGATGCGATCACCCATTCCCATGCGCAACACTCGGCCAATGTGGGCGACACCATCCTCATCTAATTGAAGAGTTTGCCCTTGTTGTAAATTGTCTAGGGGCTGAAAAATGCGTGGGACTCTCATCAGTGTTGACCTTATTTAACCAATTGTTCAAGGGAAGCTTAATCGTCAATTAACGAACTAAGCCGTTATTTTGGCATTGTTTGAATACAAAATCATTATGATTACCTTGGTTAGCAGCGATTAAGGTATCACGCTTGCACTCAGTTGCCGTCACTGGCTGCATTTTGTCCCATGCATTAAACAGTTTTTGTTGGCTACTGCTAATTTGTAGACCATAGGTTTGTTGCATATAGAGGTAAGTGCGAGCGATAGGACCTCTTGCTCGTTTAGGCGGTTGTGCTTTGCGGCCTTTAAAGTCGACAATCATTTCACATTGTCCGTATTGATTCGCTTTTCCACCCCAATCACTAAACCTAAAGTTGCTGCGATCGCCATTGACCTCACCAACAGCAGGAACGAGATTATGTAAATCTGCTTCCATTTTTTTGAATTGCTTGTTGTTTTTACCACAATTCTTACGGCCGCCGTCTTGCCAACATTGCAGTTGATGACCAAATTCCCAAGCGGGAACCACGTGCTCCCATTCGATACGGTTGGCTCTAATAATTTGTTTTCTAACCTGATAGCCACAGCTAGCATGATCTGCTTGCCATAATTTGCCTGTTATGGCGATGTCGCAGCCGCAATAAAAAGTACTGAGGGGGAGGTGTTGTTGGTAAATCTTTTTAGCCACTTTTTTCGCTTTACCAAAACTACTTGGATGTTCTGCAGCGATAAGTGTGGATGAAAAAATGCCGCACAGAAGCGACACCCAAAATAACCAAGAGTGTGTGGATGATAAGCGCAAAATTAAACCCTAAAAATTAACAAAAACATCATTACAGTGCAGGCTTAGCCTGTCATTTTGGCTGATGTTAAGCCATCAGATGCGATGACGCAATTGATACCGTTTATTATTCCGAGCAAAGGTTATTTAGGGTTAAAAGGGGTTAATGTTTGTTGGCATCGGCGACAGCGATATTGAGTTTGGCCACGGACAATTCTGTTGTGACGTCTTATGGTTAAGTTGATGCTGCCACAACCGCAAAAATATTCGAATTGTTGGCCGCTGACCGACTGAGTATTGAGTTGGTGAGTGGTCTTGGGAGTAATATTAAATGTCGTCAGCATTACGCTCTGCCATTCTTTACCATGAGGTCTTACTTTACCAAAGAGATGGAAACAGACTAAATGGCTAATTTCATGTGGTACCACTTCGTTAATAAAAATATCCGGATTTTCAGCCAGTAACACCGGGTTAAAGCGTAATTTATTGGTTTGTAAATGTGCTGTGCCGGCGCTTTTTCCACGTAAGCTAAAATGCACACTAGGGCGTGGGAATTGACGTTTAAAATGTTGTTCGGCTAATAGGTAGTCCGTTTCGACTTTGGCCAAGATCTGCTGTTGTAAAGGATCACTAACGGAAGTGTTCAGCGATGGGTGGGTTCGAGAGCCCACTGATAACGAAGACTCCTTTTCGTGGATATCTTGCGTTAATACTTGATGTGCGCGCTGAGTGAGATTAAAAATACTTTTAAACATGTTGAATTGCTTCACTTGCCTGAATGATTAATGAAAGGTTCAGGCAAGTAAAGTATCGGCCTGTTAAGTTAGTTGGTAGACATTACAGTGTGTTCGCCGCTGCAGTTATCATGGCGCGTATTTGCTCGACAATGTCTGACTCTACTTGTGAGTCGTAACCTTTAATACGTGGAGTATGAATGTGTCCTACCGGTAAATTCAAGTTAAATTGATCTCGAAGTAAAATACTGCGATAGGAAATTTCATTGGATAAATAGCCGCCACCAGAGCCTTCTACAGAAATTTCTTTTTGTAGTTCAGCCAGTGATGATGCCTTAAATTGTCCCCGAGATAAGGTGCTAATTTGATTATTGTCATTAACACTCCAATGCCCTTTCACTGCCGCCATTGCTTCAACGGGCAAAGAGAATTGCACAAACTCAGGGCCATTTAATTTGCCATCGGAAGAAGTACCACCGTTAAATAATGGCGCTTTAGGATTGCGCTGACTGGCACCCGTTAATACATTTAAATTGTCTGGAGCTTCTGCGCTGCGATTACGTCCAGGAAAGCGTTCAATGTCGAAATTTTCACGACCCATACTAATGGTAAACACCATGTCGACACTGTCTTCACGATAAAACGGCGTGAGTAACGATTCGATAATACCATTGTCGAAATCGCTAAACCTTACTGGAATCATTACGGTTTCGATCTGGGCTTTTTTACCATTAACCTCAAAACGATAACCATCGAGTGCTAATGCAGCTAAACCTGATGGATTGCTTTGGCCAATATTTCTATCAAGGAAAAAGGGGTCAAAACCGGTCACTAAAATATTAATTTGTGTATCGGGAGAAAACGTAATATCGCTAAAGCCGCGAGAGGACTTCTCAACTGCTTTGACTAAAATATCACGTTGCCAATCGGCCATATTGAATCCGGCTTTTTCTTGCTTTAGGACGTTACGCATGCTTAAACGACTCCAGTACAAGGAGCGATCATCACTGTGTCCCGATTGTACATCTCGTACAGCTTGCTGCCATAACCTATGCCCTTGATGCGCTGCCATTTCGGTAACGGCTAACTCATCAGTAGATTGGGCTAACTTGACCTCTAAAGTATCACTGATCGCTTGATAACGATTAACCACGTTAGGCATAGTTTGCCCCGCTTTTGATACACGCATCTCTTCAACATCTTTTGAGAGCGGCCCAGCATTAACTGCAGTAGATAAGGTTAATGCCAATGTACTTAACATTATAAAAGCACTGTGTTTAATCATGATGGTTCCTTTAGGACCCTAGATGTCTATCTTTGGGTTGCATTTAACGACTTTACTGCCCGTGAGGCGGTCTACGTTATAGTTATAACACAGTTGTTTAGAGGGTTTAATAGGACTTTAAGACTCGTGTCAGTAAATCGTTTTTAAATTATGGATTGAAGTTAACCTCTTTGGAGGTCGTTAAATGTTGCAGATATGGCGATTTAATTGCTGCTTTTTATATACTATTAGCGCTTCTATACCATACTAAGATCATAAGAAAGATGTAGCTGAGATAACAGATACACTAAAGTTAGTCATCGTTACGGTTAATCTGGGGTGATAAGTCGATAAAAAGATGATTAAAAATGTACCAAGTGTGGTTCTGACTATGTATTAATATTGAATCAAATAATGATACTAGCTATGAGTGACTACATTATTGATGTATTAAATTACCGAAGATATAAACGATTAGCCAATGATCAGGGTTTATATTTCAGTAATATTATCCGGTTATATCTATAGATAAGATGCACAGGCTAACCTTGTGTTAGCACTTTGGTGCTCACTGTATCGAAAGGATATCAACATGGAACCATTACTAATGGCAGGTTTTCAGTGTAATGAGCTAAATGAAGTACTTTCTCGATTAGACTTTCAGCTTCACTACATTGATAAGTATGATCAAAATAAAATTCCCATCAATTGTGCCCTGTGTTTAATCGATCTTCGAAAAGAAAATATCATAAATGAAATCAATTATCTGGTCAGAGAGTTAGACCCTAGGGTCCATATCATTGTACTCATCAATAAATCACAACTCGACATTGCAGCGATCACAACTTTTATTGCGCAATATGCTTGGGATTTTTGTACTAGCCCTATTGATCCTGAAAGATTAGCGAAATGCTTGGGTCATGGCATTGGTTTATCTAAATTAAAGCAACAGCATCATGTTCCACAGCCTGAATTAGCTGGCAAAGAAACCGATCCATCGGTGTATCCATCGGACGTCATGCAACAGTTATTTCGTCAAGTTGAGCGAGTTGCACCGACAGATATTCCTGTGCTCATTCGAGGTGAATCTGGCACTGGTAAAGAATTAGTGGCGACCAAACTACATCAATTATCTTCTAGGAAAGATGGACCTTTTATTACGGTTAACTGTGGTGCTATGGCTGCTGGCTTAATTCAATCGGACTTATTTGGTCATGAAAAAGGTGCCTTTACGGGAGCAACAAGTAACAGGAAAGGCAAAATTGCATTGGCTGACGGTGGTACATTATTTTTAGATGAAATTGGCGATTTACCCGCTGAACTACAAGTCAATTTACTGCGTTTTTTACAAGAAGGCTTGTATGACTCAGTTGGCGGTAGTATGCCGCAATCGGCTGACGTGCGTATTTTAGCCGCTACTCATGTCAATTTAGAAAATGCTATTGATCAAGGTAAGTTTCGCTTAGATCTTTACTATCGTTTAAATGGCATTACCATTGAAACTCCAAGATTAAAAGAAAGGCGTGATGATATTATCGGTTTAGCCAATCGATTTATTCGGGTGTATTCGAATGAATATGGACTTGTGACAAAGCCATTATCGCAATCAGCTTGCCATGCACTATTAAACTACCCATGGCCAGGAAATGTCCGCGAGTTAATTAATCGTGTTCGCCGAGCGGTGGTATTGTGCGACACGCCGCAGATAAGTTCACAGAACCTAGAGTTAGCTAATATCGATAAAAAACGCCACATTGCGCTATCGCTTAAAACCTTAAAAGACAATGCTGAAAAACAAGCCTTACAACAGGCTATTCTGATTGCAGACGGTCAAGTTGAGCTTGCAGCAAGTTATTTAGATATTTCAAGGGCAACCTTTTATCGACTCATGGACAAACATCGTTTACCGCTGATGTAATTGGTTTAATTGAGACACTATTTAGTTGCTTATTCAGTCTTAATATTAAGATTGTACCTAAAAATAGAATTAAGCTTTATATCAATAACCTAGCTATTTTTATTCTTAACTTTAAGAATTCCTCTTGATCTAAAAAACGCTATCTATATGAAATTTAATAACTTTCATATTTGGCATAAGGGTTGCTATATCCTTTTATCAAATATGGAAGGAACATCTTATGGAAATCATTAGCCAGGTACATTGCAAATTGTTGCAATTATCATTGAAGCGAGCAATACAGCTCAGTGCGCTATTGCTGGTTGCTCATTCATACGCTGATGATTCAACGGTGATTGGTTCACATGTGATGCAAGGCGCAGGTCGGGCAAGTATCAACCAAGCTGCTGGCGATTTTAATATTCAGTCTAACAGCCATGCATTAGGCCAACGCACGTCTATCCAAACGATTAATTACAACCAATTACCGCAACCAACATCATTATCAGAATTTAATAAGCAACTTACTGCAGTAATAGACAGCCAAGCCTTTGCTCAATTTCAAGGCTTAGCCAGTATTAATCAAGTCAGCGGTGAGCAAAACATACAAGCTAACATAGGCAGCATTGCCATGGACTCGACCCTAGAAACCATCATAGGGCAAGGGTTGAATGATGAAGCCTTAACTCAAGTGTCGAGCCAATTGGCACCGTCATCTTATCAATTATCACACTATCAGGCCGACATCGCTCCAGACAGTTTTTTGGATGCGCAGGGCGTGATGCAGATTAATCAAATTTCTGGTGACAATAATGTTGCCATTAACCAGTTCTCGTTGCAGTTACCAAGCGGGAATTAATAATCATCGATCGGAGGAATGGAAGATGAAAAAACTCACTCTAGTGCTAAGTATTGCAGCAATAATGAGTAGTTCTGCATATGCAAATGGAATGACAGATTCAGACAGTAGTGTTGAATTAGATAAAAAAATAGATGTATCTAAAGAGCTTAAATATAAAGGTAAAGTGACCATTGAAGGCACTATCACTGCTAATGGTTTAGGCATGGCTGTAGTTGAAAATGTACAGGAAACTAGCGCAAATTTAGTTGAAAATTATTATCACGATAATGACGCTAAAATATCTGGTAATGCGTTTGAAAACTCAAGCGGTAATATTGGTGTTAACCAAGCGGCAGGTGATTTTAATGCGCAAAGTAACTCAGCTGCATTAGCTTCTATTGATGCCGGTTTTGCTTTTGGCTCTGGTGATGCTGAAATCTTCAGTACTCAAATGGGTGGTTTTAATGGTGTGTGGAACGAAGCCTCAACTAATACATCAACCATCAATGGTGCGTCGTTCATGAATGCCTCAGGTAATATTGGTGTCAATGTTGCTGCAGGTAACAACAATATTCAGGCTAACAATATGGCCGCGTCTTCATACAATGGTCGTTTAGGTGAAGCCAGTGTGTCTAATGTGCAAAGTACTGGGCATAACGGCACGATGAATATAGGGGTTGTTCAGGATAGCGTGGAATATGTCGATGTGGATCTTGTTCTTGATGCCGGAGGAACCTATGAAGGTACGTCCGCTTTAAATGATGCCTATTATCCAGAAATTATTTTAGAAGGTGACGGAGAACATAATTCAGGAACAGGAACTGTAGTGGGTCATGTTGATTTTGATACAGAAAACCCATCTGGTGCTGAAGTGATGACCTTTGATGAAGAAGGTGATTTAGCGCTTAATGGTACCGTGAGTGGTCAATTACCTTTCTTTGTTCAAACTGTGCTTCAGAAGTCTAATAATTCTTCATTATTAGCTGGAACAGCCTTCCAGAATGCATCGGGTAACATTGGGGTTAACTTGGCCAGTGGTACGGGTAACCTTCAGTCAAATAACCTTGCTTTAACAAGCATTACGGGTCCTGCAGAGATCATTTCTGGCGAGTAAAGACCTCATGATACGTTATGAATAAGGCAGGGGGGGTAACCCCCTGATTCATCTTATGCGCGACATAACTAATTTAATGATTGCACTGTTGATCATGTCCAGCTTTAGTCTCACTTATTACAGTTACGCAGCAGATATCCCATTAACGGGTGTCGTGCCGGGTATGGGAACCTATTCTAAATCTATTCAGAGTATACGTGAGCGAAAATTTGAGCATGTTATAGAGCAAAAAACCGACTTTTCATGTGGTGCCGCTAGTCTAGCTAGCCTGTTGAAATATGCCTATGACCGTCAAGATATAAATGAGCAGGAAGTGTTAATTGGCATGTTAGAACATGCCGATCTGACATTGGTACAAGAGCAAGGATTTTCACTGCTTAATATGAAACGGTATCTGCAATCTCAAGGATTAAGGGGGCGGGGATATAAAGTCGGTGAAGCTGAAATGTTGTTGCTCAAGATACCTGCCATTGTATTACTTAATGATGGTGGCTATAGCCACTTTGTGGTTTTTCGTCGTCATGATCGCGGAGAAGTCTATTTAGGCGATCCCGCATTAGGTAATAGGATCATGACAATGGATGAGTTTACTCAAAAGTGGAATGGGGTTGTATTTGTGGTTATTGGGCAAGAGTATCGACGTGATAATCCATTACTACATCCAAGAGCAAAACTAACGTTTAAGGCACTCGATCCGCTCTCACCTATGACGGATGCTGAGTTACTTGAGTTTGGTTTTTCTTATTCAGATATGCTTTAAGGAGGAAGTTATGAAACTAAGCATGATGCTATTACTGACGATTGCAGCACCTGTGATGGCCAGTTCGCCTTCATTGACGGTATTCCAACATAGCCAAGTGCTGACAGACTTTGAATTGGAATCAATGAAAGGTAAATACACTAATAATGGCCAAGATTATTACTTTGGCTTGCAGATGCAAACGCAGTTTATTCAAGATAATGGTGTCCAGCAACAAGTTGGAATGCAAATTGAGTTTTCTCAAGTCGACAATCAGCCCTCAGTGAATATTACTATCAGCGATCCCAATGCCATTAGTAGTAACAATGGGTTTCAGTTAGATGCTTTGGGTCAAACAGCAGGATTACAACAACGAATTCAAATCGCTGGGAGTAAAAACTTAGCCGTCAATGAATTAGATATGGCTCAAGGGCGATTAACCCCGCTACTGCAAGGGATTAATGTTGCCGTCGGCACAACGCTTGTGAGTAATAATGGCAACACCACGTTTTCGGCTAACGATAATACAGTTGGCTATCAGGTCGAACTGGCTTCAGGCAGAGCCAGTCAAGGTATTAGTTATCAAAATGGCAATGGTCAGTTAGTTCAAAGCATTTTTATTGATGGACTCAGTCATGGAGTGATAAACCAGTCTACACTAAGGTATGACGGTATGCCTGTTGGACCAATTGAGTCAAATATACTTGGTAGGCAAATCAGCGATTTAACCGCACTAGGATTTTAATTCATTTTGTACAAGCCAAGGATGTATTTATGAATAAGAAATGGACCTCAGCTGTCGCAGTGATCCTGCCTGGAATATTGGCAGTACCTGCGTATGCTGCAGATACTGATCCTCAACCAGCCTTAGAAACAACCTTATCTGAACAAGATATCGCAGTACTTAAACAGAAACTGATTCAGTTGAATCAACAAATTAAATTACAGCAACAGACCATTAATCAGATGGCTCAACAGGTGCTCAAGCAAGAGGCATTAAACAGACAAGCCAGCACGAAAGATCTCGCCTCAACGACTAAGCAACCATCAACTCCATCATCTGCAACATCATCTGCAACATCGTCAGCCGAGCGACAAGATGTTCAATCAAGCCAGCAAGGCGCAATCGCCAGCAACACAACAGAACGAAAAAAAGCGCCAGACAGAGCAAGAAGTACTGATGATGTATTACAAGAAGCACATAATGTCTTCTCTCGGAAATTTACCGTAGAACCCTCATTTACCTATAGTTACTACAGCCGTAAAGATCTCATTCTTAGAGGCTTTTTAGCACTTGATGCTATTTTTTTGGGTAACTTAAACCTAGATCGTATTCGCACTAATACAACACGATTGGATCTCACTACCCGCTATACATTAAATGAAAACTGGCAGTTTGAGCTCGGTTTGCCGTATCTATATCGTTGGACTCAGTATGACTCTGTGGGGGAAGGCAACTCTAGTCAACGATATGAAACGGCTAAAATTAGTGGTGGTCAAATGGGTGATGTCAGTGGTGCAGTTTATTACCGCATTAATACTGAATCTGTAGATTGGCCCGATTGGGTATGGAACTTCAGAGTTCGCGCGCCAACGGGAAAAGATCCTTTTGGGATCTCGCTTGAAACATCTGATACCGGCAATTTAACCTATCCTACAGAAATGGCAACGGGTTCAGGTGTTTGGGGGGTATCGACAGGGTTTAGCTTAGCAAAAACGTTTGATCCTGCGATTGTGTTTTTTAATTTAAATTACGGTGCTAGTTTTAAAGAAAGCTTTGATGACTTATCTGGCGCACCAGGGTTAAGCCCCGGTGAAATTGATTTAGGCAATTATCTGGATTACAGCGTGGGATTGGCCTTTGCGGTTTCCGAACGAATGAGTTTGAGTATGAGCTTTAATCAGCGATTTTACAGTAAGACCAAACAAAGACCAGAAGGTGGAGAGTGGGAGAAAATCCCTCGTACTGACACCAATACTGCGAGTTTAGGTATTGGTGCTACGTTAGCCTTATCGCCCAATCTGTCTATGGTGACATCAATGGGTGCTGGACTAACAGAAGATTCACCAGACTACCAAATCAGTCTGCGATTTCCTTATCGATTTTAGTGCTGTTCAGAAAGCTTCGCGTTATAAGTTTCTCAATCGAGATAACCTTAAATGGCTTATTTGGCCATTTGAGGTTGTTATTTGAGCTAATGATTCTGGTATTGATGCGAGACCATATGCATAACAAAGACCCGATGGTGACTCGTTTGCCAGTGTATAGTTTAACTCATCATCGAATTCAGTGATTCTTGGCTGGTATATCGTTTGGTGAAAAAGTCTAAAAAAGCACTTATATTACTGGCTAATTGACGGCGACTTGAATACACCCCATACACTTTAAACGGTTCCATTGGCCATTCTTGTAAAATGGGCACCAAGCTTCCGGTTGCAAGTTCTTGCTTGCAACTAGTATTAGAAAGCATGGCAATACCATAATCATCCAACGCTAAACGTTTCACCATACTGGCGCTATTAACTCGCACTTTACGTTTAAAGGTTGCCATTATTTTACGGTTACCTTTGCCTAACGCCCAAATGGGTGCCGACAGTGTAGTGCCGAGTAAAATACCGCTATGTTGAGTTAATTCTTGTGGTGTTGCAGGGCTGCTGAATTTTTTAATGTAACCAGGGCTTGCAACCAAAATAGGCTGGCGTTCAAATAATAACCTGGCGACAAGATCTGATGACTGTAGTGGACCATACTTAATCGCGATATCGTAACCTTCACCCACAAGCCCGACATCGTTATCGGTAAATTGAATATCGAGTTCTATATTGGGATAAAGGCGCATAAAACTAGAACATAAATGGCCGATAACATCTTGTGAAAATGATACCGGAATGGCGATACGTAACGCACCAGAAATATCATTATGGGTGTTTTCTATGGTGGCTTTGGCCGCTTCAATTTCATGACTAATAGAATCACAATGTTGAAAAAATAATGCGCCTACTTGAGTCAGACTTAAATTTCGGGTGTCTCGTTGCAGTAATCGTACCCCGAGTTGTTCTTCTAATTGAGCAACTTTACGACTAATTGTTGATTTAGGTTGTCCGATCTCTCGTGCTGCTTGAGAGAATCCTTTTGCTCTAACAACGGCTGCAAACAGCATCATACCGTTCAAATCGGGCATTCAAACCTCACTGTCTCAATTATGGAACAAAGCGTCCAAGCTAGTTTATATGGTAATTTACCCATTAACAAAGTTATATTTACGGGCTAAAAAAATTTTTCAGAGGCTATATAAGCAGAGGATCTAAGGATGACCAGCAAAAAGCAGCCCGCTAACAAGACTCAAGCACTATCGGCTGACCCACTTTTCTTACAAGCTGAACACTTGGCTAAAGACTTTTCATTATTTCCTGCTCATAACAAGCAGAGTTTATCTGAAGAAGTGAAAGGATTATTAACAGAAGATTCCATTCAATCAAACTTGAAAAGTTTGGCATCTTTAGACGTTGACGGTTATGTCAATAAAGTTATTCAACCGACTTTGGATAAAAACCGCCCAGGCGCGAAGCGTATGATCGCTGACTTAAAAGGCAAGATTATTGCCGAAAGTCATATCGGACCGTTTTACCGTGCTGAAGTGGAACTTAACTTTGGTACTCGTACTCGCCGTATCGGTTTTATTGCGCAAGAGCGCACGACCGCAAACGGTGCATGGATGCCAGAACACCATCTTGCAGCGTGTAAGGCGATTCGTCATTTTGCTGAATTGTCTATGCCGATTGTATATTTAATCGATACTCCTGGTGCAGATGCTGGCGAAATTGCCAATAGCCAAAATCAAGCGCATACCATTTCTAAAGCGATTGCTGAAAGTGCAAATGTTGATGTACCGACTGTCGGTATTGTGATTGGTGCAGGCTATTCAGGTGGTGCAATTCCATTAGCTGCAGCGAACATTTTACTATCTGTACGAGATGGTATTTTTAACACCATTCAACCACAAGGTTTGCAGAGCATTGCGCGTAAGTACAACTTGTCATGGCAGGAATGTGCTAAATCGGTAGGCGTGTCACCAGAAGAGTTATATACCGCTGGGTGTATTGACGGCATTATCGATTTTACTCCATCAGATAAAGATGAGCGTCAGCATAATTTCCGTCGTGCGATTATCAGTTCTATTGAAGCCGTTGAACGTGCAGCAATGAACTTTGTGCGCGAATCTACCGATTTAAAAGAGCATTATGATCGCAGTTTACAGCGTTATTTAGCGCCGTCGGCTAATCTGCTCACACTTGAAAATAATACCCGCTTATCGGTCGCCAATAACCCAACGATGTACCACAATATTTTTGGTAGTGCATATCGTTATTTGCGTTATTTGACCTTGCGTAGCCGTATTCATTCAATCTCACAAGAACAGTATGGTCGCTTATCAAAAGTGAGCGTGCCAGAAGGTGATTTGTTAGCGCGCATTAAGCAAGAACAGGAACGCGTGTTCCAGGCGTGGTTAACCAACCCAGATAAGCTTGTTTACGATGAAGAACTGAATAAACTTTGGGGTACATTCAGCGCTAAACGTAAAGACATTTCTGCCGAACGTAACGTGATTACACGTTTTATTTTGGGTGAACCAAAAGAGAACTATAAAAAAGCACGTAAAGCATTGTTATTTAACATTGGTTGGTCGTTATATCATCGCTGGAAAAGTAACGCCGCTAACAATTTCAATGGCTTAATTAAGCATTTAGAGTCACTGCCTAAATCTACAACGCAAGCTCCATGGCCTGAACTGAGTCAGCTTACTGTGTTGGATATTGTGGTTAACGACGAATTACGCGCAGACTTTATTTGGCAGTGTCATAACGTGCTTATCTTCAATGCGCTATATGACAATGTCGTAGGCAGCTTGGCGTCAATTTCGAAAGAAGCCATGATGTCAAAAAGTTTATCTCGTGAATCAGTGGATAAATTACTCCACAAATCGATTGATAACGCATTATCGACAAGCGACAAAGCTAACGACAAGAGCAAGTTCTATAAGTGGCTTAAATACTTTATGGATCAATCGAATCGCGCTGAATTGCTTACTCGTGTAGAGCAATGGAAGAGTGTGGGTTTCCCGCAGTTAAACGATTCGCTGTTTGTAATCTTAACTTATTTCTTCGAGCGTCTATTACCAGAGTACTTTGATAGTGAAGATGAACACGATAAATACACTGGGACAATTAACCCTGTACGTATTGGTCGTCGTAAGGATTTTTGGAACCGTTTAACCATGGGTTACCAAGACTTACTGATCCAAAAAATTCTTCGCGAAGAGAAAAAACAAGGCAAGATGGGCTGGGAAAATATTATCAAACAGTTCTTTACTAAGTTTGATGAAATTGATGCCGACAAAATGTCAGCTAACATGCTTAACTTCCCTGGTTTCCGTTTATCGATTGAAGATGCTATTGATAAAAAGATCCGCCCTTGTGGTTTAATTACCGGTCTGGCTGACTTTAATAATAATGGCAGTAAGTTACGTGTTGGTGTTGCCATTTCAAATACGGCATTCCAAGCGGGTGCATTTGATATGGCCAGTGCTGAAAAATTCAGTTCGCTATTAATTGAATGTGCTAAGCGTAAATTACCGGTTATTTGTTTTATCAGCTCTGGTGGTATGCAAACTAAAGAAGGTGCAGCGGCATTGTTTTCAATGGCGGTCGTGAACGACCGTATTACGCGCTTTATTCGTGATAACGAATTACCGGTATTGATGTTTGGTTTTGGTGATTGTACTGGTGGTGCTCAAGCCAGTTTTGTAACCCATCCTTTAGTGCAGACTTACTATCTTTCTGGCACCAATATGCCGTTTGCTGGTCAAATGGTGGTACCTGCGTACTTACCATCTACAGCCACATTGTCTAACTACTTATCTAAAGTGCCAGGGGCAATGACGGGGTTAGTTCATAATCCATTTAGTGACACCTTAGACACCCAGTTGTCGGGTATTGATCCACTGATGCCATTACCGACAATTAAGATTGAAGAAGTGATTAGCAAAGCGTTGTCGACTTTAGTGCCTGAAGTTATTGAGCTAGAAGACGTTATTGTACAGGACGATCCTCGTGCATTAATGAAGCCTATCCATAAAGTACTAGTGCATGCTCGTGGTTGTACGGCAGTTAAACTGATTCGTAAAGCACACGACAACAACATTAATGTGGTGTTGGTGGCCTCAGACCCAGACATGACATCTGTTCCTGCAGATATGCTGAAAGATACTGATAAGCTTGTGTGTATTGGTGGTAATACTTCAGATGAAAGTTATCTCAATGCTTACTCAGTATTGAAAGTCGCTGAGTATGAAAACGTCGATGCGTTGCACCCAGGTATTGGTTTCTTGTCAGAAAGCCCACAGTTTGCGGCATTATGTGTTAACAATGGGGTCAACTTTGTTGGTCCGAGTGTGCATTCAATGACCACTATGGGTAACAAATCTAATGCTATCCATACTTCTCAAAAGCAAAATGTGCCAGTTGTGCCTGGTAGTCATGGTATTTTGACAAACGCAGAACAAGCCGTGAACGTAGCGTCTGAAATTGGTTACCCTGTGCTGTTAAAAGCGGTGCAAGGTGGTGGTGGTAAAGGTATTCAGGTTGTTAAACGCCCTGAGGACATGATTGGTTTCTTCCAGAAAACTGCGACAGAAGCCGCCGCTGCGTTTGGTAATGGCGATTTGTATTTAGAAAAATACGTTACATCATTGCGTCATATTGAAGTGCAGTTACTGCGTGATAAATTTGGTAATACCAAAGTATTGGGTATTCGCGACTGTTCAGTGCAACGTAATAACCAGAAAGTGATTGAAGAGTCTGGTTCGACTATGTTGCCTGAAGAGCTCAAGCAGCGCGTGATGGAATACACTCGTGCGTTAGGTGAAGCGACCGATTACATGGGTGCAGGTACCGTTGAGTTTATTTATAACTTAGATGCTAACGAAGTGTACTTCATGGAGATGAACACACGTCTTCAAGTAGAGCATCCGGTGACTGAAGCGACATCGGGTATTGATATTGTTAGCGCGCAGTTTGATATTGCTGCGGGTCGTTCAATTGAAAATCTACAGCCAGTAGACCAAGGTTACGCCATGGAAGTGCGTGTGACGGCGGAAAAAGCGGCGCTTGATAGCCACGGTATTCTTCAGCTTATTCCTAATCCTGGTAAAATCACTGAATGTGTATTGCCTCAGCGTGACGATGTAGAAATTATTTCGATTGCAGCAGCGGGTAAGGAAGTATCGCCATACTATGACAGCTTGATCGCACAGATCATTATACGAGGTACTGACCGTGCCGACGTTGTGTCTAAAATGTATGCCTACTTAGATAGCGTAGTGATTAAAGGTATTGCGACTAACATTCCATTGTTGAAGCTTATCCTTAAAGATCCAACCTTCAACGAAGGGGTGTATGACACAAACTACTTGCCTCGCTTAATGGCTGAGCTAGACATTCCAGCACTGATTGCTGAAATGGAAGCGGCAGCAGAAGCGATTGAGGTTGATACTGAATCATTACGTGTTGGCGAAAGCAACGAGTTGAAAGTATTGGCTCAAGGCGCAGGTATTTTCTATACCTCTCCAGCACCAGGTGAAGCAGACTTTGTTAAAGAAGGTGACATTGTCACGGTTGAACAAACATTGGCATTGATGGAAGCAATGAAGATGTTCTCTCAACTAACGTTAGCGGGCTTTAATCGTCAAACAGGTGTGTTATATCCAGAAGACCAAAAGTATCGTATTGAACGTATTCTTAATAGCAATGGACAGCAAGTTTCACAAGGCGACTTACTGTTTGTGATTTTGCCAATCGAAGCGTAATACCTACGATTGATTGTTGAATAAAATACCCGCTATTTAGCGGGTATTTTTTTGTCATACTTTCGTATGTTGTAATACACTTAAGAGTATATACACTTTTGGTTCAACTAATTTGTTGGACCATATTGTTGGAGCATATTGTTGGAGCATACTATTTTGAAAAATGATGCGAACATTGAGTCGACTTGAGTTCACTAGCGTATTATTGATTACGCTGTTGATATTCATTAATTTGATTAACGCTAAGCATGCCAGTGCTTCGGTGGTTGAGAGTCAGTCTGCCATCAATTCAAAAAACCGTAATATCATCCGTTATTGTGTTGATCCAGATTGGTTACCTTATGAAGCCATTGTCGATGGCCGTCATACTGGTATTTCATCTGATTATTTAGCATTATTAACCGACTATACCGATTTGACTTTTGTGTTAGTGCCCACCTCGTCTTGGCGACAGAGTTTAGAATTACTCAAACAAGGTACATGCGAGTTAACCCCCATTTTAAATCAAACCCCCAAACGCGACGCCTATCTCTCTTTTAGCGATATTTTTTTTAAATCTCCAAACGTCTTGGTGTCATTAAAATCCCAACCTTTTTTACAAGGCTTTGAAAACATCGGTGATCGCTTATTGGCTATACCCAAAGATTATCGTCTAGTGGAATATATCCAACAATTTTACCCGACTATCAATACCGTGTTGACTGATAATGAGCGACAAGGATTGGAAAAGGTGGCTAACGGTGACGCGGATGTCTTCGTAGGGTCGATGTTTTCTGTTAACGCGTATATTCAACAACACGGATTAACCTCGCTAAAAATAGCGGGTTGGGGTGGTCCTGAAGATGAGTTACGTATTGGCGTTACTCATGCTAAGCAAGGTTTGCTGCCACAGATTAATGCTGGATTGGCAAAAATCACTAAGGCAGACCATATTTCAATTTATAAAAAATGGCATAATATTACTGTTATTGAAGACATTGATTACAGCCTAGTGATCCAAGTGGTGACTGCTCTAGGAATGTTTATCTTATTTCTGCTTTACCGAACAATGTGTGTGAGCAAGTACAACCTTCATTTAGAAACCAGCAACAAGCAGTTGCAAAAATTACAGTTAGAGCTGGAGAAGAAAAATTGCGACCTCGATTTTTTGGCTCAACATGATCCGCTGACAAAATTGTATAACCGCCAATATTTTAATCAAACCTTTTTAGATGATGCAAGGCAGCCTCTGAAAAAAATGGGTCAGAACAACAAGATGAGTTTGATCATCATGGATATTGATTTATTTAAAGCAATAAATGACCTGCATGGACATGCAATTGGAGACAAAATATTAGTTCAAGTCGCACAAGTATTACAAGCATCAGTAAGGGAGCTTGACGTTGTAGCCCGGTGGGGCGGTGAAGAGTTTGTGGTGGTTTGTCAGCATGTACAGTTACACGATGCCACTGAGCTTTGCCAACGAATTACTGATGAACTTAGTTATTTTCATTTTTATCACAATATTAACGTGACTTGTAGTTTCGGGATTGCCTTATTGGGCGAGAATGAACCTATACAAGCTTGCTTTGAACGAGCCGATGCCGCGTTATACAAAGCTAAGCAGTCTGGGCGTAATCAATATTGTAGTGCGTAGATAAAAACCACATTTTGCTGGATGTTTGTGCCATTAGCAAAAATCGATCTTTATGTGAATAAATGCATATTTGTTGTGGTGTGATGTTGTTTCGCGACATTATGTGGTTCTAAAAATGCCGATTTAGGTCTTTCATCTAAAATTTAACATTTTTCGGTCAAATTACCCCTAAGACTAAAAAATAATCTACTATATTTTAGTCAATTGTTTTATATGCAATTTATAGCATTAATTGAGCTTTTTTATGCTAAAAACAAATAAATATTGCAACAGCTATTTGCGCCCAGCAAGGTTCCAATTTACAATATGCGCCTTAATAACCTGATGTGCGGTGTGTCGGTTCTTTTTCGCATGCTCCGTCTACTTCTTAAACTAATCATTAAAGTTGAATCATGACCGAATTATCCAAATACAGAAACATTGGTATCTTCGCTCACGTTGACGCGGGTAAAACCACGACCACCGAGCGTATCCTTAAGCTAACCGGTAAGATCCATAAGATCGGTGAAGTACATGATGGTGAATCAACCACAGACTTCATGGAACAGGAAGCTGAGCGCGGTATTACCATTCAGTCTGCAGCGGTAAGCTGTTTCTGGAAAGATCACCGTTTTAACGTTATTGACACTCCTGGCCACGTTGACTTTACAGTTGAAGTTTATCGTTCGCTAAAAGTGCTTGACGGCGGTATCGGTGTATTCTGTGGTTCAGGCGGCGTTGAGCCTCAGTCAGAAACAAACTGGCGTTATGCTAACGATTCTGAAGTTGCGCGTATCATCTTCGTAAACAAGTTAGACCGTATGGGTGCTGACTTCTTACGTGTTGTTAAGCAAACTAAAGACGTATTAGCGGCTAACCCATTGGTTATGGTTTTACCAATCGGTATCGAAGACGAATTCTGTGGTGTTGTTGACCTACTAACTCGTGAAGCTCACATTTGGGATGATACTGGTTTACCAGAAAACTTCGAAATTAAGCCTGTACCAGCTGACATGGTTGACATCGTTGAAGAATACCGTGAATTGCTGATCGAAACTGCTCTTGAGCAAGACGATGCTTTATTAGAAGCTTACATGGAAGGTGTTCAGCCATCTATTGAAGACGTTAAGCGTTGTATCCGTGCGGGTACTCGTACAATGGCTGTGTTCCCAACATACTGTGGTTCAGCATTCAAAAACAAAGGTATGCAGTTATTGCTAGATGCCGTTGTTGATTATTTACCTGATCCAGTTGAAGTTGATCCACAACCTCTAACTGACGAAGAAGGTAACGAAAATGGCGAATTCGCAATCGTTGATGTTGATGCACCTTTTAAAGCATTAGCGTTCAAGATTATGGATGACCGTTTTGGTGCGTTAACTTTCGTACGTATCTACTCTGGCCGTTTGAAGAAGGGTGACACCATCCTTAACTCATTCACTGGCAAAACAGAACGTATTGGCCGTATGGTTGAGATGCAAGCTAACGAACGTAACGAACTTGAATCAGCACAAGCTGGTGACATTATCGCTATCGTTGGTATGAAGAACGTGCAAACTGGTCACACTTTATGTGATCCTAAGCACCCTTGTACACTAGAAGCCATGGTATTCCCTGAGCCAGTTATCTCTATCTCTGTAACGCCAAAAGATAAAGGCGGTTCTGAGAAAATGGGTATCGCTATCGGTAAAATGATTGCAGAAGATCCATCTTTCCGTGTAGAGACTGACATTGATTCTGGTGAAACCATCCTTAAAGGTATGGGTGAACTTCACTTAGACATTAAGGTTGATATTCTTAAGCGTACTTACGGCGTTGACCTAATTGTAGGCGAGCCTCAAGTTGCTTACCGTGAAACTATCACTAAAGAAATTGAAGATAGCTACACGCACAAGAAACAGTCTGGTGGTTCTGGTCAGTTTGGTAAAATTGACTACACTATTCGCCCTGGCGAGCAAAACACTGGTTTCACTTTCACTTCTAAAGTGGTTGGTGGTAACGTACCTAAAGAATTCTGGCCTGCTGTTGAGAAAGGTTTCAAGAGCATGATGAACACAGGTACTATCGCAGGTTTCCCTGTGTTAGACGTTGAACTTGTGCTTCAAGACGGTGCTTTCCACGCAGTTGACTCGTCAGCTATCGCGTTCGAAATCGCTGCTAAAGGTGCTTTCCGTCAATCTATGCCTAAAGCCGGTGCACAACTTCTTGAGCCTATCATGAACGTTGACGTATTCAGCCCAGATGACAACGTTGGTGACGTAATTGGTGACCTTAACCGTCGTCGCGGTATGATCAAAGATCAAAACGCTGGTGTTACAGGTGTTCGTATTAAAGCTGACGTACCGTTATCAGAAATGTTCGGTTATATCGGTTCACTACGTACAATGACTTCAGGCCGTGGTCAATTCTCTATGGAATTTGCTCATTACAGCCCTTGTCCAAACAGCGTTTCTGAGAAAGTTGTTGCTCAAGTTAAAGAACGTAAGGCTGCTGAAGCTAAGAAGTAATTCTAGTTTCGACTTGCCCATAAAAACCGTTGCCTAGGCAGCGGTTTTTTTATGTCTTTTTTATGTGATTTCTACGATATTAAATGGTTATGACACAGTATTGATATTATTCATGACTGTTTCTGCTGAGCGTTAATAGCGCTTGGGCTGGTGGGGTTAACGGTAGGTTCTCTCGCCATATTAATGCCAGATCCCAGGTCATTGCCGGTTGCATAGGTTTAAATACCAGTTTGCTATTGGTTAACCGTTGGCAAATGGGTTCGGGTAAAATCGCGACGCCTAAGTTAGCTTCAACCATTGCGGCTAAAAAGTCCCACTGACCTGTTCGAAAGGCGATATTGAGGTGTACACCAACTTTACGGCTTAAATAATTAATTAACTTTGCTAATGAAAAGTCTTCGTTGTAAAGAATGAAGGGATAAGATTCAAAGTCTTGCCAGCGTATGTCTGCATTGTTAGCAAGTGGGTGGCCTTCTGGTAAGCAAGCCAGTAAGGGATATTTAGTCAGAAGTTGACTTGCTAACTCTGTTTTATGCGTTGTCGGAAGTGCAGTAAAGGCTATATCTAGACTGTTGCTCAATAGTGCTTGCTCGCAACCAAATCCGCCATACTCGTACATCTGTAATTCGATTCCGGGATATTTTCGTCGATAATCGGTCAGCAAAGGAGTGATTAAACTACTCATCATAGGGCAGACACCAAGTCGTAATCGTCCTGACTTCAAGCCACTGAGGTTGTTAATACCTTCTTGTAGTCGATGCCAATGGCCTAAAATTTCCCGTGCACTTTGCTCAAACAATTGTCCTGCTTGGGTTAATTCTACTGTTTGATTATTCCTGATAAGCAATTGCTCACCAATGTTGTCTTCTAAACGTTGAATGGTTTTTGTCAGTGTCGGTTGGGTCATAAAACATTTTTGTGCCGCCCGGGTAAAGTTTTTGGTTTCAACTATGGTGAGAAAGGTCTGTAAGGTCTTGATTGGGATGTTCATGCTTAAATGGAATCCTCTCTATGGTAATTATTCATTTTACCTATGAACCCTAAACGATTACTTTGAACTCGTTAACAAAAACGGAGCAATGGTTATGAAGTCAACATCAAGTTTATGGGTCGGTGCATTATGGCAAGCGGCGATGCCTGTGAAGCATGAGATACAATCACCTAATACGTCACAAACATCAGCAGAACCGAGTTCGCCAGTTACACAGCAGACATCTAAACCAACAAACCCAGCCTAGGCTGGGTTTTGTTTTTAGCCCTTTTGTTGTTCGGACTTGTACCGTTTTAACACTGACACTGATAAAAAATGCCACTTCGATTGAAGTGGCATTGCTCAAATTGAGGAATGGGGGGAATTTATATCTTCACCAATTACTTTGTCGTAAATGTGTTTTCCACTAACTCCTGTTTATTATCTGCTTGTGCAACATGGCACTGTACGCAGAAGTAGTTCATGCCATTTAATGTGCCTTTGTCATCTATAACGTGTGACTTCGCCACTGGCGTTGCTTTCATTCTTTTTGCTTTATCCCAGCTATGGCATGTTAGACAGCCATTTTTGTCTGTAGTGATGCTATAGCTATCTTTGTGAGGGATTAACGGCGGTTGTTCTGCAAAGCTGCGCGCGATAGCTTTTCCTCTTGTAGGGTAGGTGGCGATAGCATCAGCAGGTGAGTTGTCGGTTATGGCGACGTTACCTACACGAGACTCTACTTTTACAGGAGTATTGTCTGCTACGGCTTGTTGTCCAGAATATGCGCTAAGGCTTAATAGTATGGCCACGACGCTAAGTAATTTTTTCATTTTCATCTCCGTTACATCCTAATGAATGTAGAAATCGAGTGTCGCAGCTGTCATGGTGTAATAATCCAGTGACAGCTGCAGCAATTAATATAAAAGCAGTATTAGGCTTTAAATATTTTTACGGGACACTTTTTGAAATCAGTTTCTTTTGATAATGGGTCAGTTGCATCCAAAAGCAGCTTGTTGACTAATTGTTTAGCGTCGAAGAATGGCATAAAGACCACCCCTCTAGGTGGCTTGTTGCGACCTTTGGTTTCCACTCGGGTGTTGATTTCTCCACGTGGTGATGCCACGGTAACCTCGTCCCCTTGGGCTAACCCACGTGCTTTAGCGTCAGCAGGATGCATAAAGACTTGAGCACTTGGCATTGCTTTATGCAATTCAGGTACGCGAGCGGTCATTGACCCTGTGTGCCAATGTTCCAGTACTCGTCCTGTTGACATCCACAGATCAAATTCTTCATTAGGCTCTTCTGCAGCGGGTTCATAAGGCAGTGCAAATATGACGGCTTTACCATCTGGTTTACCGTAAAAATTGAAGCCTTCACCTGCTTTGACATAAGGGTCACTGCCTTCAACGAAGCGGCGGGTAGTTTCTTTACCATTAACGACAGGCCAGCGTAATCCTCGCGTTTGATGGTAAGTGTCAAAGTCTGCTAAATCGTGTGCATGGCCGCGACCAAATTGAGCATATTCTTCGAAAATACCTTTCTGCAGGTAAAAACCAAAGTGTTCGTTTTCATCGTTATAAGCACCTTTACAATCGCTGGTAGGGAACTTATTGATTACGCCGTTAGCAAATAACACTTCATATAACGTTTTATCGGCTAGCTCAGGTTGTTTAGCGATTAATTCAGCAGGCCAGACTTCACTCACTTTAAAACGTTTAGAAAATTCAACTAACTGCCATAAATCAGACTTAGACCCTTCAGGTGTTGGAACAAGCTGATGCCAGAAATGGGTACGGCGTTCCGCGTTACCATAAGAGCCTTCTTTTTCAACCCACATTGCGGTTGGAAGAATTAAGTCTGCGGCCATTGCCGTAATAGTTGGGTAAGGATCCGAGACCACAATAAAGTTTTCTGGATTACGGAAACCTGGATAAACTTCATCATTGATATTAGGACCAGCCTGCATATTGTTAGTACACATAGTCCAATAACAGTTTAATTTACCATCTTTAAGCATACGGCTTTGCAGTACGGCATGGTATCCAGGTTTGGCTGGAATAGTGCCGGCAGGGACTTGCCAAAGTTTTTCAGTAATTTCACGATGTTTATCATTGTTCACCACCATGTCAGCAGGTAAACGATGTGAGAATGTGCCTACTTCACGAGCAGTACCACAAGCTGAAGGTTGGCCCGTCAACGAGAATGGGCTGTTGCCTGGAGTGGCTATTTTACCGGTGAGTAAGTGGATGTTGTAGAGCATGTTATTTGCCCACACACCACGAGTATGCTGGTTTATACCCATGGTCCATAAGCTCATCACTTTGATGTTAGGGTCGGCGTAAGCTTTTGCCATAATTTCAAGTTTTTCAGCCGGTACGCCGCTCATTTTAGCTGCGTATTCTACAGTGTAAGTGCTAACAAATTTTGCATACTCGTCAAAGCTAATCGGTTTGGCATCACCGCTACCTGGGTTTTTAGCTTTCTTTTCCAATGGATGTTCAGGGCGCAAGCCATAACCAATGTCAGTGGTACCTAGGGCAAATTTAGTGTGCTTGCTAACAAAGTCTTTGTTTACTGCTTTGTTTTGAATAATGTAATTGGCAATATAATTTAAGATGACTAAGTCTGTTTGAGGCTTAAACACCATGGCATTATCTGCTAAGTCAAAGCTACGGTTCTCGTAAGTAGAGAGTACGTGTACGCGGGCATCTTTATGGCTTAAGCGACGGTCTGTTAAACGCGCCCATAAGATGGGATGCATTTCTGCCATGTTGGCGCCCCACAATACAAAGTGGTCAGCGGCTTCTAAGTCATCATAACAACCCATGGGTTCATCAATACCAAAGGTACGCATAAAGCCACCCACAGCTGATGCCATACAATGGCGTGCATTAGGATCGATATTGTTGGTCAGAAAACCAGCTTTATGAAGCTTAGATGCGGCGTAGCCTTCCCAAATGGTCCATTGACCAGAACCAAACATCCCTACAGAAGTTGGGCCTTTTTTGGCTATGCTGGCTTTCCATTTTTCGGCCATGGTATCAAAGGCAACGTCCCAACTTACTGGCGTAAAATCACCTTCTTTATCATATTTTCCATCTTTCATTCTGAGTAATGGCGAGGTTAATCGGTCCTTGCCATACATGATTTTAGATAAGAAATAACCTTTAATACAATTTAAGCCTTTGTTAACAGGGCTTTCAGGGTCGCCTTGAGTGGCAACAATTTTACCATTTCGAGTACCCACTAAAACACTACAGCCTACACCGCAAAAGCGACATGGGGCTTTATCCCATTTTATTTCACTTTTACCTTCTGCAGCTTGAACGATATTAATTGGAATAGCGATACCCACGGCCGACGCTGCTGCGGCAGCGGCGTTGGCTTTTAAAAACTCGCGACGACTGATGCTCATGGTGTTCCTCACTCTTAGAATGTTGTACTTGGTACGTGATAGTCATTGGAGGTGACGTGATAGAGTGAGTCTAGACCTTACTAATAACATGGGTATACCTCAGAATGGGTATAGTGGTTAATAGTTGTGCAAGGTCACATTTTTCAGCGTGATGTAAATCTCATTTTAACAATTAGGTAAATGCTGTTTTAGAGATTGCTTGTAAAGCGTATTGTGCTTGAGATGCAGATCATTTGCGGATTAAAAGCCCATTGGTGCTCTGTTGCTAACATGGTACCAAGGAATGGGAAATTGAGATTTTGAGAGGTATGATCTTTGTAGGTAGGCCAAGGCTTGCTTATCTTCGAGAGCGCATTCCACTCGAATGGTAAACAAGCCTAGTAACCCGTAAGCTCCATATAACCTTGACCTTGGTGGCTGCCTTTAATCGTAATGGGGCCTTCCCAATATGAGGTTGATACTGGCATGTCGCTGTTGGGGTTAACGGCTTGAGTTGTGACGTCGATGGCTTCACTGTTAATGTTAATTCGCCATGCAATAGGATGATTGCCTAATGCCGTTTGTTGCCACTGAGTGGGTTGCATATCGATATCATTAGGGTTGTCTCGGCTATTAATATTGTGACCACTACCATCAGCGAACATCCTTCTAGCACTGTAAAAATGTGCTTGGTCATTTTCGCCGCGCAGTCTAAATGCCATTAACGTTGAGTTGTCGTCTAAACGCAGTGAAAACCAATCCCAACCTTGCTGGGCCTTGGTTAAAAATTGTGAACTCCATTCGCGGTCAAGCCAAGCTTTACCGCTGACTTTTTCAGTAACACCATGACGGGTAACTAGACCCGTTACATCAATAAAGGGTTGGCTGTAATAATAAGATGCCACGCTTTGGTCTGCACTTTTGCTGCTATAACCTTTATCGCCTTGTAATTGCAGAGGTTGCTGACTGTTTAGCTGTAATTGATAACTAAACTTATCACTAGCGACATTTAATGTGGCCGGAAACAGACTGTCAGACTGACTTAACCATTGCCAGTTTTGTAAATGTACTTCAAATGGTTGTGGTTTAACGCTTGCAAGTTGTGGGTGGCCTCGTGACCATTTTTCGGCCATTAAATGTTCAGTATTTGTGGTTACCGCGGCATGTGCCATGTAAAGCTGATTTGTTTCCCAATTATTCGTTGTTGTCGCTTGAAGGCTTACTGGTGGTGTCATTCCGATACGAAATTGAGTCCATTGCACGCCTACATCTTCACCTGCAGCGGTGGTCAAGTTTGCGGTTAAATACCACCACTCAATTTTAAAGTCATCGTGAGCTAAGTGGTCTTGCGGAAAGAGTAAGGTTTTACCTTGAATTACTTCGCTATAACCTTCAGAAGAAGCTGACGACATACTGCTAATGGTAGACTGCTTTACTGCAACATTTTGCTGAGGAGAGCAAGCCACTAGCAATGCGCTAAGAGGAAAGACAATGACCATCAACCATTGCTTCTGCACTCTGTCGCTAACAGTTTTGAACGCGACGTTGAGCACGCTCTTGAAAGTGAAAGAGGTCATAGTGCTTCCTGTTGCAAGCTGGATATCAAGGGTTTTCTGGTTTGCCAATACAAAGGTAAACACACTGCAAGTAAACAACTGACTACAGCAATGATCACCACTTGAGCATATGCCGCCCAATCCCACACCATGGCGATGCTCCAGCCAAATGCTTGTAACGTGACTTTATGAATTAATAAATAACCCAGTAACGCGCCTGTCGGTAACGCGACCAAGCAGGTTAATAACACGATAAATAGCATTTGCACTAACACCATCATCCGTAATTGATTACGACTAACACCTAGAGCATACAAGCGGGCTAATGGTGCTTGCCTCGCTTGCGTTAGCATCATACAGGCACTGAATAAGCCAATGGCAGCTACCAGTAAGGTTAAGCTATTAAGCACTACAGTGATTGAGAATGTTTTATTAAATATGTTAATCGCTTCAGTTTTAATTCGCTGCTGGCTGTACATGTAAGCAGAAGACAGATTGATTTGCTGGCTAATATTGTCTTGTAGTGGAGTAATATCACCTTGATAAGACACGGCTAGGCTAATGGGTTTGGCGGGTAATTGAGATTGCTGCCATAAGGACTGAGTAATAATCGCTTCGCCTTGGGGATTACCGTAATCGTAATAAATTCCGCCAATGTTCAAGCTAGCTTGGCCAAGTTGCGATAGCTGAACTTTATCGCCTATATTGAGTTGGTATTTTATCGATAATGGTTCACTTATCATCAGGCTTTCACCTGCTGTGAATGTTGTCCAAAAGTCATCGGCTGTGGTTTTAAATACAGTTGTTTCGGTTAAAGACAAATGGTCACGACTGACAAGGTGGATAGCAACCTGTGTTTGCGGCGTGTCAATTCGATTAAGGTTGCTGTCGACAGTCCATTGCTCATAAATCGCTTCAACCTTGGGATCTTGTTCCAATAATATCGTTAATGTATCGATTTGGTTCGGATTGGGTCTAATGTATAAATCTGCATGCAAACGGGCATCGAGCCATTTTTTTAAGGTAATTTCAAAACTGCCCACTAAGGTGTTCATGGCAATATTGGCACACAAAGCTAGCAGCATTGCCATCATCGCCAGCGCGAGAGGAGCAATAATCTCTTTGGTTTCGGCAATCACGTATTGCCACAGTCCTTTAGGCATAAATGGACTGAGTAAGTTAACTCCCCAATGTAAAAATTGAGGTAACAATAACGGAATCGCAACCGAGAGAATACCCAGTAATACTAGACTATGGCGATACTGTTCGGTAAAGGCGAAGGCGATAGTACACACTAAGATTAGCAATGCTGCGATGATAAATTGTCGCCAATGAATAATGCCGAATTGTTGGCTTTGTGGTTGTTTTTGAGCCCCTTGCGCAAGTGGGGTGTTAATCAGGTTTATCAGCATGGGAATACAAGCAGCAAATGCCGCTGACAAGGTTAATATGAGTGCTTGTGCAAACCATTGCCATTGCCAGTTTCCGGGTAATAATTTGGCGCCATAAAGCTGTTCAAGAGTGATGGCGACCATAGGTTGTAGCCATTGCGATAATTGCAGTCCGACAATAAAACCTAATACACAGCCAATAAACACTAAACAGACTATTTCAATGCTTAGGGCAAGCATGATGGTGCGCCTATCGAGCCCTTGCTGCATGATTTGCACCAGCAATTTTTGACGCTTCATTAAGCTATAACGAACCCCGTTGTAGGCAATAAATAAGCCGACAACAAAGGCCAACATGCTCATGGCATCAAGATTAAGATGAAAGCTGGCAGTGAGGGCGGTAAGCGATTCGCCTTCACTCGTTTGGGTGGTGAAATTTAGCTTACTGGTATCAATACCTGCTTGGGTTAGGGTGTTCGTTAATCGAGCTATCAGTTGCTCATCTGTTTCTGATTCGTTTGCGGCTGAGATATTTGCATTTGAAGAGGGTGAATCAAATACGGCAACGTAACTTAACTTACCCTGCATATTCAGCAAGGGTTGAGCGAGTGAGATATCGGCCAAAATTGCCGAACCAAGTCCCCACGAATCATCAATGGCAACGAGTTCAACAGCCGTGTCGTTCAGTATTATGCGGTCAGTGTTGTTGGTCACTTTATTCATGCGTTCGCGCTGGCTTGCCGACATTAGCACTTTGGGTTTGCCTGCCAGTAATTCTGCTAGCGGAATATGCGTCGCTGTTATCGATGAGCTAGCACCTGATTTTTGCTGTTGCATGTTGCTGGTCATAGCGGCAACTACATCACTACTATTAACCCGCCATAATCGGCCTTGTTCATCGGTTGCGATGCCTTCAATGCTGGCAATGGTATTGAATCCTGCATTGGCTAATGCAAAATAAACAGACTCATCAATACTGCTTTCTGTACGGTGGCTAATCGATAAGCGAGCTTGTTGGCTCATTAGTTCGGATACATTGCCATAGCTTTGTTTGGCGTTTTCGTTGGTGGCGTATACGCCAATCAGTAACGTTACCGCGAGCATGATGCCCAGTAAAATAGCACTGGCTTGCAGGGGGGCATGACGATAATGGCTGGCAAACAGGTGCAAGCATAACCTTAAGCGCTTAATTGAGAATAAGTATGATGAAGAGTTAGTTGTCATGGGCTTAACCTTGCAACGTCATGTCAGCAGGGTTAATCACAATCTGCTGATTTTCGACGTGCCAGCGATGCTGCATAAATGCGGCACATTGTTCGCTGTGAGTCACCATTAAAATACAACAGTTGGCTTGTTGAGCGAGTTCGGTAAGTAGTTGCATGACTTGTAATCCGGCGTGTTGATCAAGATTACCTGTCGGTTCGTCGGCTAATATGAGTTGTGGTTTGTGAGCTAATGCCCGCGCGATAGCCACTCGCTGTTGTTGCCCACCGGATAAGTTTTCAACGTTGCGGTCTAACAATGGCGTTAATCCTAGCTGGTGGCAAAGTTCATCACACCAAGGGCTCCATGCTAACTGATTTAGCGCCAGTGAAAATTGAATGTTGTCGCGCACATTTAATGGTGTGAGTAAGTTAAATTGTTGGAATATAACCCCGAGCGACTGACGTCGATATTGGCTCCATTGCTTATCTTGCCACTTTGTCACCGATCGCATGTTATCAGCCTGACGGATTAACATGTCACCGTTGTCTATGGTTTCAAAGCCACCAATGATATTCAGTAAGGTACTTTTACCGCTGCCGCTAGGCCCGGTTAATGCGATAGTTTGACCTTGCTGCAAAGTCAGGTTGACGTGATTAAGCACCGAATGAAATGACTCGCCATCGCGGAACCCTTTACTAATATTTTCTAAGGTGACGATAGTAGTCATAGTCGCTCCATAACGAATTAGCTTAATTGAAGTTCTGAATAAACAGAGTAATATTATCAATAATATACGTGATATAGATCATTAATGTTCAAAAAATAAAAAAGCGAGCCAATGGCTCGCTTAATGAAGATACAACATCAATTAATTAAGCATCTGCTAAAGAATATGGCAACTCGATAATAGTTAGCTGTGAGCTTTCATCTCCGGTAATACGAAGTTGAGCGTTGTTTTCGGTATCATTTGGCAACACCGCGGTAAGCAGTACCTTGTCACCATATTGGACGCATTCAATGATATTGCCACCACGACGGAAGCCGCCTTCAAGGGCAATTTCTAATTGAGTGTCAGTGCTGATGGTTTGCTTGGTAGTACCAGACAAAATATACAATGCACGTTTATTGCCACCGCGATATTTCATCCTGGCAATGGTTTCCTGGCCCATGTAACAGCCTTTGGTAAAGCTAATGCCATTAATGGCTTGCAGGTTGCACATTTGCGCAACGTACTGGCCGGAATGAGCGGCATCTATGTTTGGATAACCGGCTTTAATTTCCAATGCTTGCCATGCACTTGCAGCAAACAATGTTTGTCCCGATTGGCTGATAATGGTTTGTGCTGCTGCATTGTTAATAATGGCAATAAAACGTTCACCATCACGAATAATCACACCTTGCTCAACAAGATTAAGTGGTTGCGATACATCGCCAAAATGTTCAGTTGCAAAGGCTTGTGCTTTTGGGCCAGCAATACCCATTATTTGATAATCATTACTGACATCGGCGAGTTCGGCTTTACTGAATACAGCGTATTTTTGTAACTGAGGTAAATCCAAGCTTAAAGTACTTTTTGGCAGTAACATGAATAAGCTATCGCCGATTGAAAACCCACGGAAACTGGCGAGCATTTTACCTTTAGGGTCGCAATGAGCACCCCATTTCCACTCGTTTGTGCCAAGGGAGGTAATATCTGTGGTGACTTGGCCATGAATGAAACTGCGCCCTTGCTCACCAGTGATTTCGATTAACCCCATATGCGTCAAACTTGATAACATTAATTCAGGAGACGTGGCGATAAAATCCCAATCTGGTTGGTTTACTGAAATGGTCATAACTATCCCTAACGTGTGAATAAGACGGTATGGTTGGAGTGTAACGGATTAATAGAATGCTCAACAGGGGGCTATGGTTTTAAAGCCAATAAAAAAGCTACCTTGTGCACAAGGTAGCTTTTTTAGGAAGACAATTAACTCAAGTTAATTGCTTATAAAAGTCAGTTTAAAACAATACCCGCGCACGGATAGTGCCTTCAATAGATTTTAATTCAACCAATGCTTCTTCTGCTTGATCAGAATCGACTTCCATTACCACGTAACCAATTTCAGCAGTGGTTTGTAAGTACTGAGCAGCAATGTTAATGCCTTTTTCAGAAAACGCTTGGTTAATTTTAATCAATACACCAGGACGGTTTTGATGAATGTGCAATAAGCGTGAGGTACCGCTATGTTGCGCTAAAGACACTTCAGGGAAATTGACCGCAGACAGTGTAGAACCGTTATCTGAGTATTTCACCAGTTTGCCAGCCACTTCTACGCCGATATTTTCCTGTGCTTCAGCAGTACTACCACCAATATGCGGTGTGAGTAATACATTGTCTAAGCCACGCAGTGGAGAGATGAATTCATCATCATTCGACTTAGGTTCTACCGGGAATACGTCAATCGCAGCACCCGCAAGATGTTCTGACTTCAGGGCATCGGCTAAGTCTTCGATATCAACAACAGTTCCGCGAGAGGCATTGATAAAGAAACTGCCTTGACGCATTTGAGCAAATTCAGCTTTAGCGAACATGTCTTTAGTTTGCGGTGTTTCTGGTACATGCAGGCTAACAACGTCTGCTTGGGCCAATAACTTGTCCATAGAGTGAACTTGAGAGGCATTGCCTAACGGTAACTTATCTTCAATATCAAAGAAAATCACTCTCATGCCCAAGGTTTCAGCCAAAATACCCAGTTGAGTACCAATATGGCCATAACCAATCACACCTAAGGTTTTACCACGGACTTCAACACTGCCATTAGCACTCTTCAACCAACCGCCACGATGTGACATGGCATTGCGCTGTGGAATGCCACGCATCAGCATGATGATTTCACCAATCACCAATTCAGCAACACTGCGGGTGTTGGAGAAAGGGGCGTTGAAAACAGGAATACCCAGTTTCTCGGCCGTGGCTAAATCGACTTGGTTGGTGCCAATACAAAAACAACCAATCGCAACCAACTTTTCTGCACGGTGCAATACTTCCGCAGTAAGCTGGGTGCGGGAGCGTAATCCAACAAAGTGAGCATCTTTAATTGATGCAATCAAAGCCTCTTCGCCTAACGAGGCTTTATGGTATTCAATGTTGGTATAACCTGCACGTTCTAGTACATCGACCGCAGTTTGGTGGACGCCCTCCAACAGCAGGATTTTGATCTTATCCTTGTCAAGCGAGTGTTTCGCCATGATATGGGTACCCTCTTATCATTAAATGGTGCTTAAGCTAATGGTTATACTAATGCTTATACTAATAGTTATGATATAAATGCGGACTTCCGGCGCATTATCAAAGTAGCACTTTTTTAAGCGCTTGTAGAGGGCTAGATGGCTAAAGTTTATATTCTAATTTGAGAACAATATCTCATGGAGAGAATTAAGATGAAGAGTAAGGTTATATGGATAGGGATTTATCTATTAGTACTGTTGTGGTCAGTTAGCGCACCTAAAGATATGTTCACTTGGTGGTTAGAAGCTATACCTGCGTTAATCGCATTACCTATTTTATTTTTTAGTCGTAAAAGCTTTCCTCTGACTACGTTAGCTTATGCACTTATTTTAGTGCATTGCTGTGTGTTATTTGTCGGTGCACGTTATACCTATGCTGAAGTGCCGTTATTTGACTGGCTAGCGCAAGTGATGGGCGGCGAGCGCAATAATTACGATAAAGTCGGCCATTTTGCTCAGGGTTTTATTCCGGTAATATTAGCTCGCGAAATATTTATTCGTAAACATGTCATGCAAATAGGTGCTTGGTGTCAGTTTTTAGCAGTATGTTTTGTGTTGGCGTTTTCAGCTTTTTACGAATTAGTTGAATGGTGGGTTGCCATTGCTACCGGTGAAAATGCCGAGGCATTTTTAGGCACTCAAGGATATGTTTGGGATACTCAATCTGACATGTTTCTAGCATTAATTGGTGGGGTATGTGGCTTACTGTTGTTATCGTCTCTTCATAATAAACAAATAGCGACCAAAATGGCGCTTAACCAGCAGTCTTTATCATAAGGCTCACTTAACTTATTTAGTTAGCTTATTTTGTCATAAAATGAGTAAATTTGGCTGCTAGCATTGATGAGAGATTGATGATGTTGAGCGAATTGAAAGTATGAGCTTATCAGTCTTGGGTTAGTGATAAAGTCTACGCAAAGTCAGTCAAATTTACTATTCATACTTTAGACTTACATAATAGTCATATCAACTAACAAATTTTTACTATGCTTGCTGTATAGGAAGGTTTTTTATTATAAGAATCGTGATTGATAATGACCGACTTAACCTAATAGCCACTTTTTTGGTGAGTCGATTTATCTCGTAACGCGATTAACGAATGAAGAAAGAACATGCTCTAATATAACGACAAAAAGTAAACTATCTGCTCAGCCTAGTTTTGAAGGCTAGTAAACGTATTTCATTTACGTATAGTATATAGCCTCAGGATGTGCTCAAGGTATGTTGAGCAATAATGTACTTTTCAGGGAGAAGAGTGATGAGTTCAAATATTGATGAGTTGGTGTTTTTGCACCAAATCGCAGCACCTTGCCATTTAGCTATTTTGGCAGAATCTATCGGGTTGAAAACTCGAATTGTAAAACATGCGGCTGAGCTTGAGTTAGAAAAAAAATCCAACAACTTTTATCTTGTTTCACAAAAAGGTGCGGCCTTAGACAGTAAGGGCATCCCGTTACTGGTATCGCGTTTAGTGGAGCATGTCCCTGTAGCATTGTACCAAGTTGAACGTGGATCACTTGATCAAGAGTCAGCATTACTCTTAGGCGTACGGGGTTTGTTATACAGTGATCAACGCATGGACTTAATGCTGACGGGTCTGCGTAAAATGGTTTCTGATGAATTGTGGTACGACCGTCCACTGATTAGTAAGATTTTTAGACGTTTAGTCCAGCAACTCGATACCAACGTTGAAATCCCTGCCGATACCGTGGCCATCCTCCAAAGATTAACCAGTCGAGAAAGAACCATTATTCAGCTTGTTTCTAGCGGTGCACGTAATAAAGAAATTGCCCAGCGTTTGTGTATTAGTGAACATACTGTAAAAGCGCATATTTCATCTATTTTCCGTAAAACGGAGTCTCGTAACCGAGTTGAGTTATTGCGTTGGGCACAGACCTACCAAAGCCATTGCGAATTAGTGAGTTAACGTACATATAGATTTAGTGAATAACTATAAAAGGAGCTTAGGCTCCTTTTTAATGGGTTAATGTTATTGATCGCGTTTTTCTTTCAAAAAGGTAAGCTAATCAGTACACTGAGTTTTCTAATAATAATAATGATGGATATTAAGAATGAGTATTTGGTTTAACATTGTCACTTTAGAAGATTGTGCTCGCTTAGATGCAGGGATGCAGGGAAAGGGCACCTTAATGCAAACATTGGGCATTAAAATTACTGAAATCGGCGACGATTATATGGTTGCCACTATGCCAGCTAATCCAGCCGTACATAATCCATTAGGGATTGTTCATGGTGGTGCGAACGTCGCACTAGCGGAAACCGTTGCCAGCTATGCCGCCAACTTTGTGGTCGACTTTACCCGTTATTATTGTGTTGGCCAAGAAATCAACGCAAATCATTTGAAAGCATCACGTAATGGTGAATTAACGGCAACGGCTAAACCTGTGCATTTAGGTAAACGCAGTTCGGTTTGGGAAGTCCTTATTCGTAACAGTGCGGGTGAACTTTGTTGTATTTCACGAATGACGGCAGCGGTTGTAGAGCGATAAGCTATTATAGATACTATAAATCGATAGGTCTTATAATCATCGATAGGTCAAGGTTTTAACCTTGTTAATAGTGTATTTTTTTATAAGGTGCTTTGCTTATTTAGTCTATCAAGTGTGCCAATAAGTGCGTTAAGCAATAACGTTTTTTCACTGACTCACGTTAGCTTAATGTTGTTACTCGCTTGCATTGGTGTAGGCATATTAATATAAGGAAAATCCATGGACAGTATTAACATCTGGGAATGGGTAGGATATTTAGCCTCTGTCGTTGTGGCTATTTCGCTGATGATGTCAGACATTAAAAAACTACGCTGGTGGAACTTAATTGGTGCAGGGTTGTTTGTGGCTTATGGCCTCGCGATTGATGCGATCCCTGTGGCGCTGGTTAACTTTTTTATTGTATTAATTGATCTCTATTATTTAGTGAAGTTATACCGTGAGCCTACTCCACCCACTGAATAGTCACATTGTGTCTCGATAAAGCCAAATAATCAGTTTGGCTTTTTTATTGCCTGCATTTTAGTTTTAATCTGTTTTTCCTATCCTTAATAAATTACATAATCGTTTTTTTAGTTTGCAATAATCTATTTTAATCGTTTTATGTAATTATGAAGTGCTTCTATTATGTGTCCATCGAATGATGAGTTGAGTGAGGAAAATCATCATGGCAACAGTTTATGACTTAATTGAGCAGTGGTTAGTAGACCGCACATAGGAGCAAAAAAATGAATCAAGGTAATTATTTAACCAGCCAAAATGGCGCCCCGGTAGCAGATGATCAAAATTCAATCTCGGCTGGTGAACGTGGTCCACTGCTTTTACAAGATTGGCATTTAATAGAGAAGCTGGCTCATTTTAACCGTGAACGTATTCCTGAGCGTGTGGTACATGCTAAAGGGACTGGTGTATATGGGACGTTTACACTAACTAAAGATTTAAGTGAATTTACCATAGCGGATCATTTTAATGGTGTCGGCAAGCAGACTGAAACATTTATGCGCTTCTCTACGGTAGGCGGAGAAATGGGGTCAGCAGATGCAGAGCGTGATCCACGCGGTTTTGGACTACGTTTTTATACTGCTCGTGGTAACCACGATATTGTCGGTAATAATACCCCGACATTCTTTATTCGTGACGGTATTAAATTCCCTGACTTTATTCACACTCAGAAACGTCACCCACAAACTAATTTAAAAGATCCCCAAGCAATGTGGGACTTTTGGGCGCTCAATCCAGAGTCGATGCATCAAGTGACCATATTAATGTCAGACCGTGGTATTCCGGCTAACTACAGACAAATGCACGGTTATGGTTCGCACACGTTCTCGTTTTGGAATGCTAAGGGTGAACGTTTTTGGGTTAAGTTCCACTTTAAATCACAGCAAGGCGTGGTAAATTTAACCGGCGAACAAGCAGATATACTAAAAGGGATAGATCCTGATTCATCACAACGCGACATGGTGGCAGCAATTAATGATGCTAACTTCCCGCGTTGGACTGTGAATGTGCAAATTATGCCAGAAGCTGATGCCAATACTTACGCCATTAATCCATTTGATTTGACTAAAGTATGGCCGCACAGTGATTATCCGTTGATTGAAGTGGGTGAACTTGAGCTAAACCGTTTACCACAAAACTACTTTGCTGAAGTTGAACAAGTGGCATTAGCACCAAGTAACTTAGTGCCTGGAGTGGGGGCGTCGCCAGACAAAATGCTGCAAGCCCGTTTGTTTTCATATGCAGATGCGCAGCGCTACCGTATAGGGACTAATTATAATCAATTACCCGTTAACTGTCCGCATGCCGCTAAAGCCAACCATCATCAACGTGCTGGTGCTATGGCAGGAACACAGTGTCCTTATCAAGGTAGCCAAACCGGTGGTGATGCCAGTGTTAATTATGGTCCTAACAGTGTTGCACCACTCACTGAGAATGCTAGTTTTGAAGAACCACCGTTACGTTTAGAAGGAGAGGTTGCACGTTTTAGTCGTTATAACCAAGATGACTTTACCCAAGCGGGTAATCTATATCGTATCTTCAGTGAAGCAGAGAAAAATAGGTTGGTGGAAACGATTGCGGGCACACTCAGTCAAACGACATTAGATGTGCAACAAAAAATGGTCGATCATTTTACTAAAGCGGATGTTGATTACGGTCAACGTGTTAAGCAGGCTTTGGCAAAGTAACCTCTATTTTGCCAAAGAATAAGCGACGATTAAGGCCTTAACGCTAACAGATTAGTTGTTTAGTAAAACAGGAAGATAATCATTATCTTCCTGTTTTACTATTCATCACTAATATATGTGGGCGTGTAACCAATTATGGGGAATATGCACGCTTACCAGTAAATAGGGACTTTTAAGGCACTTTTTCGCGAATGCTCCATGGCAAACAATAAACTGGTTTCTTTATTGTCTAACCAAGCTTCAATATTAAGCTGATGCTGTGCACTCAAATGCCTTAATATTTTATATGCAGATAACGTACTAATCCCTAACGCTAAGTCTTGCCATGGTGCCCGAAAAGCCTCGCGCTTTTTAGCGGGATACATTTCTCCATAAGCAAACCCAACTAAGATACTTTCATCCAAAGCATCAGCAACGTGTTGGTAATCAATACTGTTCATTTCAGCGGTTATCGGCATTGATTTTCCAATACGTTTCCATGAGGCTTGCTGTAGCTGGTTGGCAAATAAACCTAATTCGGGATAATGACGGCTTTCATTTTTGCCGCTTTCAGCGGTTAATAGCAAATCGACCAATGCCAATTGTAATTGACCATACTCAGGATGTTGCCATATTGAGCCTAATTGAGTTGATATCGACATTGAGTCGATATAGTTTTCTAGTTGTAGGCAAACAAGGGTTTTATTGTTGATGTTGGCAAGTGGTTTAGCATCGTCTTGTAATAATAAACAACAACTTTGCAGTGGGCTAACAAATGCCAGAGCCTGCTCAAGATGATCGAATAATGGGCTGGTGTGCTGATCTAATAAACCAAATTGATTTAAGGTGAGCCTGAGTAAGCGCACACAGCGGCGTAATTCGCCCCACAAGGCTGATTGTTGATGAACATCACCAGTTGGCAGCGTTAATATATTCTCAATCAATTGCCAGCGCTCAAGACCTGTTTCTAATAATGTGCTCAAGGCTTGCTGCATATTATTGTTTTTTGGTAATGAGACATAATCAATATGCTCAATGGTGAACGGTTTTGATTTGCCTGCAAGTTGATAACCGCGTTGAGCTTTACTGGCTTTACCTAAGCGAAATGGTACTGACTTAGCGACTTCTGTTGCGAGTATTAATAATGCAGACGTCTCTCCTGCGAGTAATTCAAATTCGAGTTCGCATATAGGGTCAACTTTATCATCAGCAATTATTTCACCTACATCTAATGCAACCTCAACAAGGCTATCGTTGAGGTATATATGCCAAGTTTGACGCTCAAAGTTGGTTTCAAAAATACATTTTAGCGATGTTGACACCTTGTCGAGATCATTTCCCTCTGGCCAAATTTCTTTTGGGAAACGTGACAAGATCGGTGTTTTTTGATCAATGCTGACATTATATTCAGGACGGGAATGGATCCCTCCTACGACCCTGCCTGCTGTTTTTATGGTCTGTTCGAGTTGATTGTCAAAACCTCTTACGCGTAAGCCCATATCCCAACGACGCAGTTGTAAGTCGTCGGTATCGAAATATCCGTTGGTGAGTTTTTTCTGCCCTTGTGGGCTTGAATTAGGGTAGTCATTCAATATTTTTTTTAACAAATCATGATGTTGTGATTGAATGAATAGTTTTAACTCTATTTCTGCGTCCATTGACTTTATGTTTGCCTTGTCATCAAATATTCACTAATGCGTCACATTATCTTCATAATGTCATATTGTTGTAATAAAAATCTCTTAGGATAGCATTGCTCGCATCATATATACTGAGCAACGATAACAGAGAAACTGTCGTACGAAATTAAAAAACACAGTTTCATTATGCGGACGCTTGGGTTAACATGCGCCCGCTTTTTCCAAACTGGAATTTATTAAATAGGTAAACGGCAATGCCAGTAAACTCTATTTTAGGTGTGTTTGCAAAATCACCTCTTAAGCCTTTAGAACTACATATCGACAAAGTACATGAGTGTGCATCACTTCTTGTTCCTTTCTTTGACGCAACCAACTCAGGCGACTGGGATGAAGCGATAAAGATCCGCAAACAAATTAGTTTGCTTGAAAAAGAAGCGGACTCACTCAAACGTGAAATTCGCCTGACTCTTCCTGGTGGATTATTTATGCCTGTTGAGCGAACTGACTTGCTTGAGTTATTAACTCAACAGGACAAAATCGCTAACAAAGCAAAAGATATCTCTGGCCGTATTATTGGCCGTCAGTTAGTCCTTCCTCAGCCTATGCAAGATGCCTTTGGTGCTTATCTAAAACGTTGTTTAGATGCCGTATCACTTGCGAAACGGGCTATTAACGAACTCGATGATTTACTCGAAACCGGTTTCCGTGGTCGTGAAGTTGAGTTAGTTGCCAAAATGATTAATGAATTAGATCTTATCGAAGAAGATTCTGATGATTTACAAATTCAAGTGCGTCGTCAGTTGTATGCATTAGAATCTGAATTGAATCCGATTGATGTGATGTTCACGTACAAAATTATCGAATGGGTTGGAGGTTTAGCAGATATTGCTGAGCGTGTCGGTTCCCGCCTAGAGCTAATGCTAGCTCGTAACTAATCACAAAGGTTATCAAGGAAACAACATGGTTGATGTATTAGTCACCAACGGCCCTATGCTCATTATGATAGCGGCTGCATTTGGATTTTTGATGGCATGGGGCATTGGTGCAAACGACGTAGCCAATGCAATGGGAACCTCTGTAGGTTCTAATGCCATTACCATTAAACAAGCGATTATTATTGCAATGATCTTTGAATTCGCCGGTGCTTTTTTAGCTGGTGGTGAAGTCACGAGTACCATTCGTAAAGGCATTATCGACGCGAGTTACTTTACTGATGTCCCAGAATTGTTGGTATACGGCATGATTGCCTCATTACTTGCTGCGGGTATTTGGTTAGTTGTAGCGTCAGCGTTAGGCTGGCCAGTTTCGACAACGCATTCAATTATTGGTGCTATTGTTGGTTTTGCCGCAGTGGGTGTCAGTGCTGATGCAGTTGAATGGGGTAAGGTTGGCGGTATTGTAGGCTCTTGGGTAGTGACACCTGCTATTTCGGGTTTTATTGCTTATATCATTTTCCAAAGTGTGCAAAAGCTGATTTTTAATACCGATGATCCATTAGCAAGTGCTAAGCGTTATGTGCCTTTCTACATGGCATTGGCCGGTTTTGTGATGTCACTTGTGACCATTACTAAAGGCTTATCACATGTAGGCATAAACTTTTCAACACTTGAAGCATATGCATTAGCAGCTGTGGTTGCAGCCGTAGTCGGTCTTGCAGGTAAAATTGCTATTAGTCGTTTAAAAATGAGCGATAAAGCCGATCTAAAAACCCAGTATGGGAATGTTGAAAAAGTATTTGCCATATTAATGGTTGTGACTGCATGTTGTATGGCATTTGCCCATGGCTCAAACGACGTTGCTAATGCGATTGGTCCTTTAGCTGCTGTGGTTTCTGTCGTAGAAAGCGGCGGTATTATTGGTGCTAAAGCGGTTCTAGCATGGTGGATTTTACCACTTGGTGCTGTTGGTATTGTTATGGGTTTGGCCATTTTTGGACAGCGTGTGATGCAAACCATTGGTAAAAACATTACGCATTTAACCCCAAGTCGTGGTTTTGCTGCTGAATTAGCTGCCGCATCGACTGTGGTTATTGCTTCTGGTACTGGTTTACCTATTTCAACAACGCAAACGTTAGTCGGTGCTGTGTTGGGTGTGGGCATGGCGCGTGGTATTGCAGCAATTAATATTGGTGTAGTACGTAACATTGTTGTGTCTTGGGTTATTACTCTGCCAGCCGGTGCTGCACTGTCTATTTTGTTCTTCTTCATTATCAAGAACATCTTTAGTTAATTTGACTAAGACGCAATGAAGTATTAGCAGAAATGTGAACGCTGAATGTATTTAAGAAGGAAGTCATATGACTTCCTTCTTGCATTCAGAGCATTTAATAAATAGCATGACAATAAGTTTTCTGAGTTTGGATAAATACCGTGTTAAGAGTACTTTCAATCCTTATATTTTTACTTGCGCCAAGTGGCGTATTTGCAGCCCAAGCACCAACGCGATTTATTTCTGATGATGTGTTCACCTATATCCACGGTGGACCGGGTACAGAGTTTCGTATTATCGGTAGTGTTGAAGCGGGTCAGCCGATCACTTTATTGGATAATACCGAAGGTGATTTTACTCAAATCATTGATCATAAAGGTCGTGAAGGCTGGGTATTAACCAGTTTAGTTTCAGATCAGCCTAGTTTTCGTGAGCGTTTTCCTGAAATGGAAGCACAATTAAAACAGGCTAATGAGCAATTAAATAACATTACGCAAAATACTGACAATACTGAAGAATCTTTAACACTGTCTAACGAAAAGGTGTCTGAGTTAAAAGCCGCTCTTACCAAAGCGATTAAAGAACGAGATGATGCTAAGTCAAAAGTACAACAAGCCGCGGATAACCAACGTTATGAAATGTGGCAGCAAGGTGGGTTAATTGCAGGTATTGGTGCGTTGATTGGTATTGTATTGGTGTATTTACCTCGTCCCCAACGTCGTAAGAAAAGCCGTTGGATGTAACATCTCCAATAACGATGAGATTTTCGCGGATAAAGTGATACGACTAATGTCTCTCATTTGATTGTATAAAGGCCAACTATTCAAACGTTGGCCTTTTTTTTAATCTTTTTCTTGATGAAATATATTCATATTCCATGTTGGTGTAATTATTAAAAAAGTTACTAATTAACATTAACTTAAACGTTTATTGTTGTTGTGATGTTAATTAACTAGCACATTGTTTCTGTCTGTTTCAGTGACCAAAATCAAACAATTATTAGCAAGTTTTCAACTTGAGTGTCCAAGTTCACATTTTGAATGTATAATCGCCGAAAATCAGATCGTACATTGTATACAAAATAAAATATTCGTGAATACAGTGTCCATTCAACAACGATAATAACCATCCTTAACCTGACCTAGATGGAAGCGAATACTATGTTCAAAGCGAGTGAAGTACTGGACGGCCGCTATGACAATGCCACTCTTGAGGAACTGTTTACTGCAGTGACCAACAACTACATTGTCGATGAAGAGCAATACCTGTCTGAATTAATTAAGCTTGTGCCTTCGTCTGAACAAGACATTGAGCAAGTGACTCGTCGTGCCCATGAGCTCGTGAGCAAAGTTCGTCAGTTTGAGAAAAAAGGTCTGATGGTTGGTATTGATGCATTTTTGCAACAATACAGCTTAGAAACGAAAGAAGGCATTATTTTAATGTGCTTGGCTGAAGCCTTGCTGCGTATTCCTGATGCTGAAACAGCTGATGCGCTAATTAAAGATAAATTGTCTGGTGCCAAGTGGGATGAACATCTAAATATGAGTGGTTCATTGCTGGTTAATGCCTCAACGTGGGGGTTAATGTTAACCGGTAAACTGGTTAAGTTAGATCGTAATACTGACGGTTCGCCAAGCAATATACTTAAACGTCTGGTTAATCGTGTCGGTGAGCCGATGATCCGTCAAGCTATGTTAGCGGCGATGAAGATCATGGGTAAGCAATTTGTGTTAGGTCAGGACGTTAAAGAAGCGCTTAAAAATAGCGAAGCTAAACGTAAGTTAGGTTATACCCATAGCTATGACATGTTAGGTGAAGCAGCATTAACCGCCAATGATGCGCAAAAGTATTTTAACGATTACAGCAATGCTATTCGCGATTTAGGCGCGCAGCAATATGAAGAGTCTGACTCACCAAGACCGACTATTTCGATCAAATTATCTGCATTACACCCTCGTTATGAAGTCGCTAACGAAGATCGTGTATTAAGCGAATTATACGACACGGTTATTAAACTTATTGTACAAGCGCGTGAACTCGATATTGGTATTTCTATCGATGCTGAAGAAGTTGACCGTCTTGAATTGTCATTGAAGTTATTTAAGCAGCTTTATCAGTCAGAAGCCGCTAAAGGCTGGGGCTTATTAGGCATTGTGGTGCAAGCTTATTCTAAGCGTTGTTTACCGGTGTTGTGTTGGTTGACGCGTCTTGCTAAAGATCAAGGCGATGAAATTCCGCTGCGTTTAGTCAAAGGTGCTTATTGGGACAGCGAGCTAAAATGGGCGCAACAAGCAGGCGAAGCTGGCTACCCACTTTATACCCGTAAAGCCGGCACGGATGTGTCTTATTTAGCGTGTGCGCGTTATTTATTGTCTGATGCCACCCGTGGTGCTATTTATCCCCAGTTTGCTACCCACAACGCGCAAACCGTTGCCAGTATTGATGCGATGGCCGCTGATCGTTTATATGAATTCCAACGTTTGCACGGTATGGGCCAAGAGCTTTACGATACCATGCTTGCAGAAAGCGGTGCTAAAGCGGTACGTATCTATGCACCCATTGGCGCGCATAAAGACTTACTGCCGTATTTAGTTCGTCGCTTACTGGAAAACGGAGCCAATACCTCATTTGTACATAAACTGGTTGACCCTAATACCCCAATAGAAAGCTTAGTGGTTCATCCATTGGTGACGCTATTGGGTTACAAGTCGTTAGCGAATCAAAAAATTGTTAAGCCTGCTGATATTTTCGGTGCAGAACGTAAGAACTCTAAAGGATTAAACATGAACATTATTTCTGAGTCAGAGCCATTTTTTGCTGCACTGGACAAATATAGCGATACTCAATGGACAGCAGGTCCATTGGTAAACGGTAAAACCTTAACGGGTGAAGTGCAAACCGTTGTTAGCCCATACGATACTTCATTAACGGTAGGTAAAGTGGCTTTTGCTGATGCTAACGCAATTGAACAAGCCATTGCTGGTGCAGATGCTGCTTTTGGTGGTTGGGCACGTACACCTGTTGAAACTCGTGCTAATGCACTACAGAAATTAGCTGATTTATTGGAAGAAAACCGTGAAGAGCTGATTGTATTATGTACTCGTGAAGCGGGTAAGAGTATTCAAGATGGTATTGATGAAGTTCGCGAAGCAGTAGATTTTTGTCGTTATTACGCCGTACAAGCTAAGAAGATGATGGCTCAGCCTGAATTGCTTCCTGGCCCAACAGGCGAGTTAAACGAGCTGTTTCTACAAGGTCGCGGAATTTTTGTGTGTATTAGCCCATGGAACTTCCCGTTGGCGATTTTCCTTGGTCAAGTTTCTGCTGCACTTGCTGCGGGTAACACGGTTATTGCCAAGCCTGCAGAGCAAACCTGTTTGATCGGTTATCGTGCTGTGCAACTTGCGCATGAAGCCGGTATTCCTACCGACGTATTGCAGTTTTTACCAGGTACTGGCGCAGTTGTTGGTTCTGCAATCACTGCAGATGAACGTATTGGCGGTGTGTGTTTTACCGGCTCGACTGGCACTGCTAAATTGATTAACCGCACCTTGGCCAACCGTGATGGCGCAATTATTCCATTAATTGCTGAAACCGGTGGTCAAAATGCCATGGTGGTTGACTCAACATCACAACCAGAACAAGTTGTTAATGACGTGGTGTCTTCATCGTTCACCAGTGCTGGCCAGCGTTGTTCGGCATTGCGTGTATTGTTCTTACAAGAAGATATTGCAGATCGCGTAATTGAAGTGATGAAAGGCGCCATGGAGCAATTAGTGATTGGCAACCCAAGTTCAGTGAAAACCGATGTGGGCCCCGTGATTGATGCCACTGCCAAAGCTAACTTGAATGCCCACATTGATCATATCAGCCAGGTCGGCAAGTTAATTAATAAACTTGAATTACCTGCGGGTACTGAAAATGGTCATTTTGTAGCACCTACAGCCGTTGAAATTAGTTCAATTAAGCTACTCGAAAAAGAACATTTTGGGCCTATTTTGCATGTTATCCGTTATAAAGCGGCAGATTTGGCAAAAGTGGTTGATGAAATCAACAGCACAGGTTTTGGGTTAACATTGGGTATTCATAGCCGTAATGAAGGCCATGCGCTTAGCTTAGCAGACAAGGTTAACGTGGGTAACGTATACATTAACCGTAACCAAATTGGTGCAGTTGTAGGTGTACAACCATTTGGTGGCCAAGGATTATCGGGTACAGGTCCTAAAGCGGGTGGCCCACACTACTTAACTCGTTTTGTGACAGAAAAAACTCGTACCAATAACATTACCGCTATTGGTGGCAATGCGACGTTATTGTCACTAGGCGATGCTGAAGAATAAACCTGAAGTAGTTGCATTAAGCCCACTTTTTAGTGGGCTTTTTGTTATCTCGAGTTTAGGTTATGTGACTCTAATGGGTATAAGGCTATTTAATTATGAGGCAATTTAATGATGACTCTGGATATCATTGCGTTGTAAGCCACGACTGACATTTTTACACAGTTTTCCAAAGCGGCTGATATCGCCAAGTGAAGGTATAACGCCCTGGGCAATGGCTGCGTCCCAGTAATTAACTTCAGCATCAACCAAATCGAGTAACTTTTTAGGGCAGCCAACACAGTTGTTGTTGGGGCCACAGCTAAATATACCGGGTTGATCAAATGGTAAGGTATTTTTTACTTGCTCAAGGAGTCGCTTCATTGCACTCACTCTGTCTGGTTTACGTTCCATAGCCTCACCTCTATATAAGTTAGAGAATCCTTGTCAGCGTAACAAATCGGCATTAGGTTATGATTAACGTACATCAATTTTTTAGTGAATAAAGAGACCTAAATAGATAAATTGATTATGGTTATGTAAAATATTTGTAGCAGTTCTCAGGTTTTAGAATAAAAAATGCTTTGGAAGCAAAGAAGTCTAGACGTCTAGATTGACAGCGGCGAACAGTTCTCTTATTCTTGGCACAACTTGTTATGATGTGACTGCAATATTTAGCACCTTTGAATCTGTTGTTAAATAATCACCGATGACCGAGATTGTGTCGTACTCGCTTTTCTCATCCAACAATCCCTATTCGTTAAGATAAAGAGAGATCATTTTGACCAAAGCTACTTCATCAGTTACCACAGCAGGAAACAGCCCGGCATCGTTTGTGGCGTTATTACCGTTATTTTTGTTTTTAGGATTATTTATTGGCGCAGGCTTATATTTTCAAAGCCAAGGTGTTGATTATGCGTTCTATCAATTACCCAGTGTGATTGCGATTCTCCCTGCCATCGTGTTGGCAGTTTTGTTGTCGAAACAGAAAATAAATAGTGCGATAGAAACCTTTATTGAAGGTATTGGCCATAGCAATATTATAGCCATGTGCTTAATTTATTTATTGGCAGGCGCATTTGCTGCAGTGGCTAAAGCCACTGGTGGCGTTGATGCCACCGTTGCGCTTGGTTTATCGTTTATCCCATCAAATTTATTATTGCCAGGTTTCTTTGTTATTGCCGCCTTTATCGCGACCTCAATGGGTACATCTATGGGCACCATCGCGGCGGTAGCACCAGTGGCACTAGGTGTCGCAGACCAAGCACAAATTGATTATGCCTTAATGGCGGGTGCGGTGATGTCTGGTGCATTATTTGGAGACAACTTATCGATTATTTCTGATACCACGATTGCGGCAACACGTACTCAAGGTTGTGAAATGAAAGACAAGTTCCGTGAAAACTTAGTCTTTTCGATACCGGCGGCGATCCTCACCTTGATTGCTTTTTCGATTGTCGGTCAAGGACAAGCGGATATTGCAGCTCAGGACATCGAAATATTAAAAGTATTACCGTATTTAACCATTCTGGTGTTAGCTGTGATCGGTTTAAACGTCTTTGTAGTGTTGTCGTTAGGGATTGTACTTGCTGGCATGACCGGCGTGCTGAGCTCGGGTTATAGCGTTATTCAATTTGGTAATGATATTTATACTGGTTTTACCAATATGCAGGAAATTTTTATTCTGTCGATGTTAGTCGGTGGTTTAGCGGCGTTAATGCAGCAACAAGGCGGATTAACCTTTGTCAGTAAGCAAATTGAAGGTTTAATCAGTCGCTTTTCAAAAGCCAATGGCGAAGCATCAAGTCGTGCGGCAGAGTTAGGCATGGCAGCGATTGTTGCCGCCACTAATACCTGTGTTGCTAACAATACAGTATCGATAGTGGTCACCGGTGACATTGCTAAAGAGCTTGCTGAAAAACATGGGGTATCGCCAAAACGAGCTGCGAGTATTTTAGATATCTTTGCATGTATTATTCAGGGATTAATTCCACATGGTGCCCAAGCATTATTAATTGCCTCGGTGTTTACCATCAGCCCATTAACTGCAGTGTCTAATGCTTGGTACTGTATGATTTTGGCCGTTGTAGCGGTGATAATTGTAATATTGCGTCAACGTAATTAAATTGGCTACAGGGTAAATCACACTGTCGCTAAGGTTAACAAGATTAAGGTTAAGGTGACGATTTAGCCACTATTGCAACCAATGCCCAGTCAGTAACGATTGGGCATTTTTATTTTTGGTTTAAGTTTTTGGTTTAAGTTTTTGTTTAAGTTTCGGCTTAGGTTTAGTTTTTTGGTTATGTGATTATCGGCTTTTACTTTTTGGCTTTCCGCGTTAACATTCTCATCCCATTTTTGACATAAGTATCGTTCAGTGACAGATAGAGTCCGTAATTATGATTTACACCTAGTGATTGTATTTATGTCATTGGCTGCGGCTGTAATCTGCTCTTTTGGTGTAGGAAGTGCGTTAATCGTGCAAGCCGACGGCATCAATTTGGACATGTTGATGATCCGCCCCGATACGCTTGGCGACTATATGCATTCGTCGTTTGCAATCGTGTTTAATTTATCACTATTAGCAGGTGGCTCATGCTTCTTACTCGCCATGGTGGCGGTGTTTAATACTTTCCCTGATTTACTGAGCCGCTACATCGCCATTATTGGTGGCGTAGTGGGTGTGAGTATTGTGCTAATGGGTGTGTTTCCGATTAACTTTCTAGACTTACACCGTAAAGCGTCGACGCTTTATTTATTCAGTACTATTTTTTTGCATTGTATTTGCCTACTTGATTACTTTAAACCTGGCAGCACGATGACCAAGCGAATGCTTAGTTTGAGCATTATTTCACTGTGTAGTGGGTTATTATTATTAACGTTGTTCGATTGGAGTCAGCTGGATTTTACCGAATGCTCAACGGATTTACCTCAGTATTGTATGGTGTCCTCAGCCATGTGGACATTAACGCAAGCGAATATTCTATGGTGTATTTGCCTTGGGTTAAGCCTACTGACAACCATTAAAACTCAACAACATAGCGTGTATCAATTTCTCGAAACCCGTTAACGTCTATTTATTCTTGCTTGAGTACTATCTATGATATCAATACGATTAAGTCTATGACATCAATGCGATTAAGTCATTATTTGGCGGTGTGTGGTGTGGCCTCAAGACGCCAAGCTGCACGGCTTATCGACAGTGGTCGAGTGAGTATTAATCATCAATTAGCTAAACACACTGATCGAGTTAACCTTTGCGAAATCGAGACAATTCTAGTAGACGATAAACCGATCCTTGCTGTGCAAGATAAACAGTATTGGCTATATCATAAGCCTGTTGGAATTGATTGCCGTTTATTAGTTGATGATCCTCACAGCTTACTGCATGTATTACCTGAGTTACCAAGGTTGTATCCTGCAGGGCGTTTGGATAAAGATTCTCGTGGTTTGCTACTACTCACTAATGATGGTCAATTAACGCAAGCGCTCATGCATCCCGATTATTATCATCCTAAGACATACGTGGTCCAAGTTGATAAGCCAATTAGTGCTAGTTTTCTATCGATGATGACAAAGGGTGTTAGTTATGGCGATGTGCAAACTCGACCATGCGAAATTCGGCCATTGAGCCTGGCGAGTGCAGAAGACAGGTTTGAGATTGTATTAACCCAAGGATTAAATCGGCAAATACGCCGTATGTGCAAAGCATTAGGTTACAAAGTGATTGATTTAATGCGAACACAATTATTAGATATACGTATTGATGAGCTTGCAGAAAAAACAATGCGGCCATTAACGACCGCAGAGTTATTGAGTCTTAAACGTGCAGTAAACTGAACCTTATCTAACGATTTCCATTTCAGCTAATAAGTTGTCAGCATTATCTAAATACTGCATTACCCATAGCATGTAGCGGCTGTCTACTTGGATAGAACGGTTACTTTGTGCGTCGTATCCCCAGTCTCCAATGATACTTTCGTACACACCATCAAACAGTAAACCCACTAGTTCAGCACGACCGTTTAAGGTTGGTGAGCCTGAGTTACCACCCGTTGTGTCTAGGGTAGATAAGAAGTTAACCGGTACAGAGTCAACCGCTTTGACGTAGTAATCGCCGTATTGCTTTTGTTTAATCAGCTCAAGTTGTTTAGCTGGCGCATCGAAAGGATCAACACCAGTGTCTTTGGCTAAAATGCCTTCTAAGCGGGTAAAAGGCACCGCCACTAAACCATCCTGTGGAGAATAACCTTTCACGTTTCCGACCGTTACACGCAGGCTTGAGTTTGCATCAGCATAAACAGGTTTTCCTAACTCGCGATTGTAGGCAATGATAGCGTCCATATATTGTGGACGTACTTTCATTAAGTCACCTTCTAATTGCTTTTTCTCTTTCTCGCGCGCCATGTCAGCATCATAGGTTTGTACTGCAAATTGAATGAATGGGTCGTTAGATGCTTTAAAGTCGGCAACCGATTTGTTCATCCATGCTAAGCGAGTTTCTTTGTTATTTAGCTTGGTGTTGGCGTACATTTTATCGAGTGTTTTAGCTAATGCTTTAGCATCGAACTTGCTGCTAATACCAAATGCTTTGTCTAAAGCGGCTAAATGCTGCTCTGCAGGTAATGCAGCATAACGTGTCAGTAAATCGGCTAGCAGGGCTTTATCGACACTGGCGGCATAACGGCGATCAATCCGTTCCATGCTTGAAGTGAAGTTGGTCATGTCACGTTCTTGGTAGCCTGGTTCTCGTGCCATATCAGCTAAGGTTTTCTCATTAGCTAAGCGATACAAATCACGTGCGGTAGTGACCATAGTGGTGTAACCGATGTAACCTAATAAAATGTCACGTTGCTGATTTTGCTGACTCTTTGCCACTAACTTTTCTAAGCTTGATAGTGTTTCGCCATACTGCAGCTGGCGTTTTTTATCTTTACCAATCCAGTTTGCTAAATCGCTTTCTATTTTCTCACGATCAGCGAGCATGGTTGATTTTCCATAATACTCAATCATCGAGGTAAAGTTTTTAGCATAATTAGCTAAACCAGCAATCAAGCTTTCGTATTTAATCCGCTCGTCGCTGCCTTCAGAGGCTGTTTCTTTGATGATGCTAATCATGCGTTCTTGTAGGACTTTGCCTTCAGGATAAGCCCAATTAAACTGATTGTTAACTTCATCGGCTGTGCGGTAACGGTTGGTACGGCCAGGATAGCCAGCAACCATCACAAAGTCGCCATCGCTAACGCCTTTAGCTGATACTTTTAAAAAGCTTTTTGGCTCGTACGGTACGTTGTCTTTGCTAAAATCGGCAGGCTTGCCGTCTTTAGATACGTAAGCACGATAAAATGAGAAGTCACCGGTATGACGAGGCCACATCCAGTTATCGATATCACCGCCGTATTTGCCCACACTAGCGGCTGGGTTATAGGCTAAACGCACATCACGAATTTCTAACTGCTTAACAAGATAATATTCTAGGCCGCCATGGAAACTATACACCTGGCAACGGTAACCATCTTCTTTTTCACATTCAGCTACTAAGGTTTTTTCTTGTAGTTCTATACCTTTATAAAACTCATTACCCACTTTATCCATCTGGTTTGCTTTAACTTTATCAGTAACATTGGTTACCGCTTCAGTTACAAAAATACGTGAACCAGGTGTCGCAGGTAATTCTTCTGCGTAAGTTTTGGCTAAAAATCCGTCTTTAAGGAGGTTTTTTTCTGGGGTTGAGTTGTACTGAATTGAGCCATAGGCACAGTGATGGTTGGTAACCACTAAGCCTTTTGGCGATACAAATGATGCGGTACAACCACCCAGGCTGATAACGGCATTCATTGGGAATTCGGTTAATTTTGAAATTGAATCAGCGCTTATTTCTAAGCCTTTTGCTTTCAGTTCATCAGCCATAGCGGGAAGTTGATGTGGTTGCCACATACCTTCATCTGCCGCAGCGCCAAAGCTGGCTGCCATAGCGACAGTTAATAACCATTTTTTCATTATAATAATTCCATTTGGGGTATTCACGGGTAATCAATATTGCCGTAAGTCGTGTCGATTTCTTGTTTAATCATCTAGGTCAATGTTGGCGGATCATAAAAACGTCGGACCATAAAAACAAAAAAGTCAGGCTAAGCCTGACTTTAACAAATGTTTTACTATCTTAACAGCGTTTGAAAAACTCGCTTACAAATCCACTTTATCAGTCATCCGATTTAGGCTAATGCCACCATCAACTGCGCCACAACAATTAATGTGCCGAGCAATCCTGCGGCGATAAGCCCTAATGTGCCACCAGACACTTGATAACCGTCCATTTTCTGCGCGCGTTGCTTTAATGCCATCGCAATGGGTAAATAGATAATCATCACCACTAATGGAATGGCTGCAAAACCAAGCACTTTGAAAAACCCGTCTGGGTAGTAAAGCGCACATAACAGCGGCGGTATAAAGGTTATCAACCATGTTTTAGCACGACCAACAGCGTCATCTTTAGCTCGGGTCAGTTCGGCGACATAATCAAATAGGCTCATGGTGACACCTAAAAATGAGGTCACCAATGCAAGGTTGGCAAACAGATCAATTGCTTGGCTGATAATGTGTGACTGGGCTAAGCCTTGCAAAGCAGCAACCAGTTTAGGCAGTGAACCACCAAAGTTATGAACTGTTTCGCCGCCTAAAGAACCTAGCGTTACGAGCAACCACAGGATGTAACAAACCAGTGGAATGGTCGATCCTATTAATAACACTTTTCTAAGTGATGCAGCATCACCTTCTAAGTAGCGCACAATGGTGGCAATACACACATGGAAACCAAATGAAGTGAATACCACTGGGATGGCTGCTAACCATAATTGTTGCAGGGCGGTGCCCGAAGCCACATCGGTTGAATAATTGTTTAATGCACTGATTAAATTAACGTCTGGTAATAGAAATGCCACCACAATGACCAGCAGCACCACCATAGAAGTAAATAAAATACGTGATACTTTATCAATCCATTTAACACCAATGGCAATCAAGCCACCAAAAATAACCGTAAACAGTATGACGGCGACTTGGTTGCTCATGTTAATGCCGATGGGTTGTAAACGGGTTTCTAATAGCGATGACCCTCCCATTAGATACACCATGGTTAAGGCGAATAATAAGCTAAGGAATGAGCCACCTTGAATGAGCTGGCCGACTTTGCCCAGTGTTTTACCGGTAATGGCATGGACGTTATCGCCGACACCACTATGAAGATTAATTTCTAACATCAGTAACGAGGTGTAAGCCGATAAACCCCAAATAACCACTAATAAGATTAATGCGGGGATCATCCCCAAAGCAGCTGTTGCTAATGGTAGCGCTAGCATGCCTCCGCCAATTGCCGTTCCCGCGACAATCGAAATAGAACCTAAAGTTTTAAAATTCACAGAAAACGTCCTGTTTAATTATTATTTTATTTGTGTCGGACATTAGCAGAAGGGTGACAGAGCAGGCAAGGATCTTTGACTGTTAAAGGCTAACAGCTATGTTTATAAACAATTACACAACAATAGACTAAACTTTTTTACACGTGATTTTTGCAATAGCGTAGCATTACGGCGTTACGAGTAGGGTAAGGTTATTTATATGTCGAATTTACAATGTAAAATGAGTGCGTTGAATAAAATTATTTAATCGTTATAATGCGACTTGTTTTAGGGGAGTAGCTAATCTTGTCTTGCTGTTATGGCACACAAGATGTCTGTATCAACATAATTGGCCTCACGCCATGGTGCAGACAGTAACACACTGTTAATCAGTGATTTTACCAAGCGAGACCTAAGCACAGTAACTGTATCAAGGGGTATGCGGTGGCTCGTGCTTAGTTGTCATTTACCCCTAGGAATATCACATTGGAAGCTTTATTCGCCTCAACTCTTACTGTTGCCATCGCTGAAATAGGCGACAAAACTCAATTATTAGCCTTACTGCTCGCGGTGAGATTTAGCAATAAAACCGCTATAATCTCAGGCATTTTGTTAGCCACATTATTAAATCATTTTCTTGCTGCATGGTTAGGTCAATGGGCCATAGCGTGGATTGATCCACAATGGGCGACCTATTTGGTGGCCGGGTCATTTTTTGCTATTGCACTATGGGTGCTGATACCCGATAAAATGGATGATGATGATAATCGCTTCTATAAACTCGGTGCTTTTACTGCGACGTTTATTTTGTTTTTTATTGCTGAAATAGGGGATAAAACTCAAATTGCGACAGTAGTCTTAGCGGCAAAATACCAAGCACTGACATGGGTTGTCATCGGCACGACATTGGGAATGTTAATTGCTAATGTCCCAGTTGTGCTGGCTGGGCATTTTAGTGCTAACAAATTGCCCATGAAACTGATTCATCGCGGTTGTGCTGTGTTGTTTGCGCTACTTGGGGTCGCTACACTGCTGTGGTAAAAGGAGGTTCCATGTCCGATAACCAAGTTCTTGATGCAGATACTGCCCGCGGGTTGCCCTGGGTTGTTGCCATTGCTTTTTTCATGCAGTCACTCGATGGAACGATCCTTAATACTGCATTACCCGCTATGGCCAGTGATTTAAATGAAGACCCGCTGCGTATGCAAGGCGTGATTATCGCTTACATGCTCACCGTGGCATTGCTGATCCCTGCTTCTGGCTGGATCGCTGATCGCTTTGGCACCAAAAAAATCTTCTTTGGTGCGATCTTATTGTTCAGCTTTGGATCATTGCTTTGTGCATTGTCCAATTCATTAGACATGTTGATTGGTGCTCGGGTGGTACAAGGGTTAGGTGGTGCTTTAATGTTGCCAGTCGGCCGACTTGTAGTGCTGCGGGCATATCCACGTTCGGAATTGGTACGGATTATGGGCTTTATCACCATCCCCGGTTTACTGGGGCCACTGCTTGGTCCAACGATGGGCGGTTGGATGGTGCAATACTTGACATGGCATTGGATCTTTTTGATCAATCTGCCTGTCGGTGTAGTCGGTTGTTATACGGTGTGGAAGTTCATTCCAGATCTGCGTGGTAAGGAAAAATCACGTTTCGATAGCTTCGGATTTTTGTTGTTTGGGGCTGCGATGTTATTGATCACCATCGCTATGGAAGGACTCGGCGAACTGCACTTGCCGCACTTACGGGTGATGTTGCTGTTATTTGGTGGTATGGCGTGTTTGATAGCATATTGGCTGCGGGCTGGTCGTATTAGTAATCCACTGTTTTCGCCATCGCTATTCAACACCAAAACATTTGCTATTGGTCTTTTTGGTAATCTGTTTGCGCGTTTGGGCAGTGGTGCATTGCCATTCTTGGTGCCGTTGTTGCTGCAAGTTGCACTGGGTTATTCACCATCTCAGGCTGGAATGAGTATGCTGCCGCTGGCCGCTGCAGCAATAATGGCCAAATCAGTGGCTCGACCGATTATCGAACGCTTAGGTTATCGAGTAGTGCTTACCGCGAATACTTTGGCGCTTGGCGTTATGCTGGCGACCATGGGCTTGGTTAGCGAACAAACTCCTTACTGGTTGCTATTAGCTCTGTTGGCGATTCTTGGCGCGATTAACTCGTTACAATTTACGGCCATGAATGCCGTGACCTTAATAGATCTTGATGATGTTAATGCCAGTAGCGGTAACAGTCTATTGTCGGTAGTAGGTCAATTATCATTAAGTTTAGGGGTTGCGTGTGCAGGTGCTTTGCTCGGTGGCTTCAGTACCGATGTCGGCAGCGGTACAGGGGGAACAGTACTTGGCGCTTTCCAACTGACGTTCGTTACCGTTGGTCTTATGACAATGTTAGCCGCAGTGATATTTTCGCAATTATCTAAAGACGATGGCCGTCGGATAACCCATTCATAACAGTGCATCATTTCGCCGATTTCGGATAAAAAAAGGTATTTTGCGATTATTTATAACGCGGTATTTTTTACCAAAATGATGCTCTGAATATGATGCAGATAAACCTCAATTTTAATTTCCCATTAGTTTTTTGTGCAGTCCGGCACACACTTCATTGTATGGTTGGTTAAAATATAATCATGCATAAGCTTTATGGATAGCCGTGTGCATGTAAATGTGTAAGCGGATGGTAAACGGATAGTAAGCTGATAGTTAAAGGAGTCACGATATGGATATGAAGAAACATGGTTTATCGATAGGCATAAACCGAATTGAAAATGTGTTTTTTGTGACATTAAAAGCCATTGGCACATTAACCCACGAAGACTATCTCGTCATTACCCCTATGCTAGAGGGGGCATTAAGCCAAGTTGATCAACCTAAAGTGAGTTTATTTCTCGATGCTACCGAGCTCGACGGCTGGGATTTACGCGCCGCGTGGGATGATTTAAAGCTGGGGTTAAAGCACAAATCTGAGTTTGAAAGAGTGGCGATTTTGGGCAATAGAGATTGGCAAGAATGGGCGGCCAAAGTCGGTAGTTGGTTTATTGCGGGCGAGATAAAATATTTCGACGATGAAGATGATGCGTTGAAATGGCTTCGATACTAATACGATGTTCAAGGTATGTTTATCTCGAATGATGCCTAGATCTTTACCGTTGTGATGGCATGATTAACCCTAGGAACAGATTCTCTAGGGCTATAAGCATTTACGCCGTGGTATTAACATTGTGACCACTGTTGCCAACGGGCTGCGGCGCAGGTGGTTGCGCTGCTTCAATGAGCTGCAATGCCATTTGACCTTCAATCTTTTGCTGTTCTTTAGCCATTACGGCCACTTTTAAGCTGCTGCCAGAATCAATCGTTGTTGGCATTGAAGACGGTGAATTAACACTAATTGACATGGTTAACCTTAATATAAAGTCGGATGGTAATAGTATATCGGCTGAAAATCAAAATGCTTGACACATTTTTGCTAAAAAGCATTCGTTGAGCTTTTTTTGATTATAGGTTGCGCACAACCAATGTTATAATTAACTCATATTATTGGTTAGTGGAGTGAAGCCTATGTCTAATAAAGCGCTTACTGAGTCTCAATTACCTTCAGCGCAAAACCCGCTAGCACTTGAAAATCAAGTGTGTTTTTCATTGTATAGTGCGACTAATGCGATGATCCGCGCATATCGACCATTATTAGATGAGTTATCGCTGACTTATCCTCAGTATTTAGTGATGATGGTACTTTGGAAAGAGCCGGGGATTAGTGTTAAAACCTTAGGTGAAAAATTACATCTAGATTCTGGAACGTTAACGCCCTTGCTAAAGCGTTTAGAAGGCAAGGGCTTAGTGAGCCGTGGTCGCAGTGAGTTAGATGAACGCGTGCGGGTGTTACATGTTACTGAGCAAGGCCAGCAATTACATCAGCAAGCGTTGAGTATTCCTGAACAGATGCGTTGTAAAGTAGGTGGCACTATTGAAAACTTACAACAATTAAAGCAACTGTGTGATCAAGCATTTACCATGTTAAATTCCGGAGAGGCGAGCAGCTGTGAAATGTGATTATTTTGAGCGTGGCGATTGTCTGTCATGCCGCAATATTCAACTACCTATGGTTGAGCAAGTGAGTGTAAAGCAACAACAATTAACCGATTTGTTTCGCGGCATCTCAGTTAAACAATGGTTAGCGCCAATATTAAGCGCAGAATCAGGTTTTCGTAATAAAGCCAAAATGGTCGTTTTAGGTGCAGCTCACAAACCTATTTTAGGTTTGGTTAATCCTAAAGGGGAGCCGGTCAGTTTATGTGACTGCTCGTTATACCCTAAAGATATGCAATTATTGTTACACCGTTTAGAACGATTTGTGCAGCAAGCTGGTATACCGCCTTATCGGGTCGATAAAAGCAAAGGCGAGCTAAAATTTATTTTATTGACTCGCAGCCAAAGTAGTGGCCAGTTTATGCTGCGTTTTGTATTACGTAGTGACCAAGCCATCGTGAGAATTGAACGAGAATTACCCCAATTATTACAAGAGTTTCCCGAAATCACCTTAGTCTCGGCCAATATTCAGCCAATCCACATGGCTATTCTAGAAGGCGAAAGGGAAATATTTTTAACGGAAACAACACGATTAGAAGAACAACTTAATAATGTACCGTTGTTCATACGGCCAAAAAGCTTTTTTCAAACTAATCCGGAGGTTGCCGCCCAGTTGTATCAAATAGCGAGGGAGTGGGTTACTGAATTCAAACCGAACTATATTTGGGACTTATTTTGTGGTGTCGGTGGATTTGGGCTTCATTGCGCTAACAGCAATACCCGTTTAACTGGAATTGAGATCGAATCTGAAGCAATAGAATGTGCCATCTTGTCAGCAACCAAACTAGGGCTTACGCAAGTGGATTTTAGTGCACTCGATTCAACTCATTTTGCTAAAGGACAATCTGCTCAAGATAAACCGGATCTTATTATTGTCAATCCACCTCGGCGTGGATTAGGCAAATCATTATGCGATTTATTGAGTGAGTTTGCGCCTAAAGCAATCGTGTACTCTAGTTGTAATCCACACACCTTAATGAGCGATTTAGAGTGCATTACGGGTTATCAAATCACCAAAGTTCAAATGTTTGATATGTTTCCTCATACCGATCATTTTGAAGTACTGGTTATGCTAGAACAGCTGTAATAGTCTTTGCTATCAATTAAGGTGTTTTATAATCGAAATTAAGTACTCGTTTGGTGTCGCTAAATTATAGGTTATATCGAACAAAGGTAGCTGTTAGGTTGTGGTATATATTGTCATCATAAAAATGTCATCTCAATGTCATAACATTGTTTATTAACATAAAAAAGGTACTAGGACGATGTGGCAAATTTTCAGTCGCTTTTTAGCGTTAGGGTTAATCAGTTTCGGTGGCCCTGCGGCTCACATAGGCTATTTTAGAAAAGCATTTGTTGACGACTTACAATGGCTAGACGGTAAACAATATTCAAGTTTTATCGCCCTGAGTCAGTTTATGCCTGGGCCAGGCTCAAGCCAGATAGGGTTTGCAATTGGATATCACCGAGGTGGTTTATTGGGCGGATTAGCCGCCTTTTTAGGTTTTACCTTGCCGTCTTTTTTACTGATGTTTTTATTTGCTGTGACCAGTGCTCAATGGTTGGAGATAACGGCCGTAGAGGGGGCTATTCATGGCTTAAAGCTACTGGCAGTGGTGGTCGTAGCGGATGCGACTTTGTCAATGTTCAATCAATTCTGTCAACGAAAAACCGCTAAAATACTCATGGCTGCCACCGCCGTTGCTGTCATATTAATGCCTTCATTATTAATGCAAATTGGCGTACTAGTTGTGGCCGCTATTGTTGGAGTCATGTTGATGACTCGGGGTGAGCGTATTACGCCAGACACACCTGCTATCGAGCTTAATTATGCTTGGTTAGCGTTATTTATTATAGGCATCGCAGCATCTTTATATTTGATCAATCAACCTGACAGTCTTGGACAGATTTTTGCGCAATTCTTCCAAGTGGGCAGTTTAGTATTTGGCGGTGGGCATGTGGTATTGCCCTTGCTTGAAACCAGTGTCGGTGAATACATTACCCCAGATCGATTTTTAACTGGCTATGCACTTGCGCAAGCCATTCCTGGCCCTATGTTTACCTTAGCAACCTTTTTAGGGGCAGATTTATGGTTAGAATCTCCTATTTTGGGTGCGTTAGTGGCGACGTTAGCTATTTTCCTTCCAGGTTTTTTATTGATGCTGGTGGGCTTAAAAAGTTGGCATTCTATTAGCCAACATCCTGCCATAGCCGGTGCGTTAGCGGGGGTAAATGCAGCCGTTGTTGGTTTATTGCTTTCAGCACTTTATCAACCTGTGTTTACTAGTGCGGTGATCATGCCGCTAGACATGGCATTAGTGATCATTGGTTTTAGTATATTAAAAGTCTTTAAGCCCGGTCTTGTATGGTTGGTAATAGGATTTGCAGCAATGGGCAGTGGATTGACAATGTTGTAAAAAGGTTATTATATTGGATGACTTTGCGATAGGTCTCACTTTATTGAGTTGCAATAGTTTGTTAGCTTAACCATCTATAATAAATAGACTATTATATTGATAGACTATTACCTTAAAAGACCTTCAAAAGGCTGGCCACTATGTTGAGATCTTCCCTACGCAATAAACTACTGGGGTTATCGCTAATTCCGCTTTCGTTAATCCTCGTCGTACTACTGAGTATTTTTTATGTTAATGAAGGCTCATCGCTGAAAAAAGATGTTGATAATTTTCGCAGTGAGTTAATTTCAGAACGTAAAAATCAACTAAAAGAATCGGTTCAAATTGCCCAAGGGGTTATCGAATACCAGTTGGCTCTGGGTGATAAAGGCAGCGTGAATGATGCATTAAGAGATTTACGTTTTGGCAGTGCAGGGTATTTTTTTATGTATGATGATGCCGGCGTCAATATTTTTCATGCGACTATGCCTGAACTTGAAGGGCAAAATAAAATCGATATGACCGATCCTAATGGCACCAAGATTATTGTTGGGCTATTAGATGCGGCTAAATCGGGTGCGGGTAATTTTTCCTTTTACTTCAAGAAACCGGGTAGCGAGCAGCTTGTTGAAAAACTCGGTTTCGCAGTAATGATCCCTAATACCAATTGGATGTTAGGCTCGGGCGCTTATATTGATGATATTGAAGAGTCTATTGGCGGTTATGAAACTTATAAAACTGAAGAGATGAATCAAAAAGCATTAATGTTTCTATTAATTGCTTTAGGTCTTACGGGGATTACTGCTTTTGGCGTGGTAGTGATGGCCCATAAAATGGTGGTGCCAATTCAAAATATGGCGTCATCGCTTAATGATATCGCTAAAGGTGAAGGTGATTTAACCAAACGTTTAGATATCACCAGTGAGGATGAGATTGGCCAATTAGGCAGCGCATTCAATCTGTTCATCGACAAATTACAACATATTATGGGTGATGTGGCTGGTGCGACCGACAGGGTTAAGCATGCGGCTCAAAGTATCAGTGGCCAAACAGTGTCAATGACAGAGCAACTCTACAATCACAATAATGAAATTGACCAAATTGTCACCGCAATCACCGAAATGTCGGCGACGGCGCATGACGTAGCCCACAATACTAATATGGTAGCTGAAGCCACGCATGCTGCCTCTGATAACGTCACGAAAGCGCAAGATTGTGTCGATACCTCATTAACGGAAGTGTCTAATTTAATGAACCAAATTGACAACGCTGCGGCCAACGTCAAATCATTAAGTGAACAATCTAAGAAAATTAATTCAGTGCTGAGTGTGATAGGTGGGATTGCCGACCAAACTAATTTACTGGCACTCAATGCGGCAATCGAAGCAGCCCGAGCGGGCGAGCAAGGTCGGGGTTTTGCGGTTGTTGCTGATGAAGTGAGAAACTTGGCTAGTCGAACCCAAGCCAGTACGGTTGAAATTAATGAAATGCTGGCAGAACTGAATAAGCTAGTGACTCAAACGGTACAAACTATGGAAGAAAGCCAGGTGAGTTGTTTGAGTTCGGTGGAGTCTTCTAGAGCGATTTCTGAAAGTTTAGGTGCCGTGACATCATCAGTAACCAGCATTAATGACATGAGTACTCAAATTGCCACAGCGGCTACTGAACAAAGCTCAGTGACCGAAGAAATCAATCGCAATATCAATTCAGTGCAAGAGATTGTTAATACGTTATTGGTGGCTAGTCAAGATGCGTCCGGTATGAGTAAAACCGTTGCTGATGATGGTCAGACGTTAGCGGAATTAGTGGGTCAATTTAAAATATAATGTTTACTTGGTAGGTAATTAAAAATGAACCCGAAGCGGTTCATTTTTTTTAGTCCAATTTTTAATCTACACCAGAGCCTAAATTTGAACCTATATTTGTTGAAGCAAACTTTAACATTATAAGCGGTCCATTTATTCTATTCATTCATGGGTAAGTGTTTTTCCAGATGTTGATTTGATGAAATATATTCGTCATTTGTTTATTAATAATCGGCCTTCCGGTCTAGGTTTAGTGCCTATCATGGGGTAAAATGCGCCGTTGCACCTTTTGTTAACCGCCAAATTTAAGTTGAATATTCATGTTTGAAGTTAATCCGGTAAAATTCAAAATTAAAGAGCTAGCCGAACGTACTGAGTTACTTCGGGGGTATCTTTGACTACGCTGCCAAAAGTGAGCGTTTAGAAGAAGTCAGTCGCGAGCTCGAAAGCCCTGAAGTGTGGAATGAGCCTGAACGTGCTCAAGCATTAGGTAAAGAGCGTGCTGCGTTAGTGGTTGTGGTCAAAACTATTGATGATATGGACACGGGTCTAGAAGACATCCAAGGGTTACTTGAGCTTGCCATTGAAGAAGATGACGAAGAAACCTTTAATGATGCTGCCGCAGAACTTGAGGAGTTAGACACTCGTCTGGCTGATCTCGAATTCCGCCGCATGTTTTCAGGTAAGAGTGATGCTTCAAACTGTTATCTTGATATTCAATCTGGTTCAGGCGGCACCGAAGCACAAGACTGGGCCAACATGGTTCTGCGCATGTATTTACGCTGGGGTGACGCGCATGGTTATAGCCCAGAGTTAATGGAAGTGACCGACGGCGATGTGGCAGGTATTAAAGGTGCTACGATTAAGTTCACTGGTGAGTACGCTTTTGGTTGGATGCGAACAGAGACGGGTGTGCACCGTTTAGTACGTAAATCGCCATTTGATTCATCAGGTAAACGTCATACTTCTTTCTGTTCTGTTTTCGTTTACCCTGAAATTGATGATGATATTGAAATCGATATCAATCCATCAGATTTACGTATCGACACTTATCGTGCTTCTGGCGCGGGTGGTCAGCACGTAAACAAAACCGATTCTGCGATACGTATTACACATTTACCAACCAACACTGTGGTGCAATGTCAAAACGATCGCTCGCAACATAAAAACCGTGACTCTGCTTTTAAGCAATTAAAGGCGAAGTTGTACGAGTTAGAAATGCATAAACAAAATGCCGATAAACAAGCTGCTGAAGATGCAAAATCAGATATCGGCTGGGGCAGTCAAATTCGTTCATACGTATTAGATGACGCCCGTATCAAAGATTTACGTACAGGGGTTGAGAACCGCAACACTCAAACTGTGCTGGATGGTGATTTAGATAAGTTTATTGAAGCCAGCCTAAAATCAGGACTTTAATTAAATTAACTTTTTCCGCCATGTAAGTGTGGCGAGTAAACGCGAGAATATAATATGACTGAACACGTACAAGATGAAAACAAACTGATTGCTGAACGTCGCGCTAAATTAGACCACATCCGCACCAACTGTCCTGCGAATGCTCATCCAAATACATGGCAGCGTAGTCATAAAGCGGCTGAGTTACAGGCTCAATATGGCGAGCAAACCAAAGAAGCGCTAGAAGAGTTAGCTTTTCAAACCAGTATTGCTGGCCGTGTTATGGCCAAGCGTGGTCCGTTTTTAGTAATTCAAGACGTGTCTGGCCGTATTCAAGCTTATGCTGGTAAGCCAGTACAAGGCGACTTGAAAGAGCGTTATCAAGGTTTAGACATCGGTGACATTATCGGTGTTAAAGGTCAGCTGCATTTATCTGGCAAAGGCGACTTGTACGTTAATATGGAAGAATATCAGTTACTGACCAAAGCATTGCGTCCGTTACCTGAAAAATTCCATGGTTTAACCGACCAAGAAACTCGCTACCGCCAGCGCTATGTTGACTTGATTGTTAACGAAGACTCACGTAATGCCTTTATTATGCGTTCTAAAGTGGTTTCTGCTATTCGTAACTTCATGATCAAAAAAGAGTTCATGGAAGTTGAAACCCCAATGATGCACGTTATTCCTGGTGGCGCTTCAGCACGTCCATTTGTGACTCATCATAATGCATTAGACATGGCGATGTACTTACGTATCGCGCCTGAGCTATACCTTAAGCGTTTAGTGGTTGGTGGTTTTGAGCGTGTGTTCGAAATTAACCGTAACTTCCGTAACGAAGGTTTGTCACCACGTCATAATCCAGAATTCACCATGATGGAATTCTATATGGCATATGCTGATTACAAAGACCTAATGGACTTAACCGAAGAAATGCTGGGGTCAATTGCTCAAGAATTATTAGGCAGTACTAGCATGCCGTATGGTGAAGAAACTGTTGAGTTTGGTGGCGCTTATGCTCGTTTAAGCATGTTAGAAGCGATTCAGAAATACAATCCTGACAATGCGACTATTCAAGCTATGACCTACGAGCAAGTTAAAGACGTAGAGTTTATGCGCGACTTAGCATCGAGCCTAGGCATCAAGTTAGAGAAATTCTGGACCTGTGGTCAGTTACTTGAAGAAATTTTCGGTGAAACGGCTGAAACTAAGTTAATGCAACCTACGTTCATTACTGGCTACCCAGCGGATATTTCACCTTTGGCGCGTCGTAATGATAACAATGACTTCATTACCGATCGTTTTGAGTTCTTTATCGGTGGCCGCGAAGTGGCTAACGGCTTTAGTGAGCTCAACGATGCTGAAGATCAAGACAACCGCTTTAAAGCGCAAGTTGATGCTAAAGATGCAGGCGATGACGAAGCAATGTTCTATGACGCTGACTACATCACAGCACTAGAGCACGGTTTACCACCAACAGCAGGTCAAGGTATTGGTATCGACCGTTTAGTGATGCTATTCACTAACACGCATACTATTCGTGACGTGATTTTATTCCCAGCGATGCGCCCACAAGCGTAATGGCATAGGTTGGCAGTAGCTGACACTGAGGAATAATCAAAACCAGCTTTCGGGCTGGTTTTTTTTGACTAAAATTAACTGGAAATTTGTCTCGTACTGGTTAATTTGCTGCTTGCAAAAAACGCTAGCCGATGACGCCACTTTTAGGTTGGATAAACTTTGCCGATGCTGTCACGAAAGCTTTATTATTAACAAAGAGCGTAGCTTCTAATTGGTACATCCCTAAACGTTGGCTCACCAATCGACCGACAATTTTGATGGCATCACCAACCTTTATGGGGGCAATAAAGCGGATGGTCATTTCGGCGGTTAAGGCCTTAATACCTTGCATCAGCAAACAATGAGTCATCGCCGCATCGACTAAGGCACTGGCAACGCCGCCATGCAAGAAGCTGTTGTAGCCTTGAAGCTGCGGACTCACTTTATGATAACCGACAACTTGGTTATCACCGTCAGCAAAAAATTTACACTGTAACGACAATGGATTTTGTTTAGCGTCGCCACAGACAACACATTGACTGTGGCTTTGTTTACAATCTTGATAATGGTTCACACAAGACCTTGTTTGTTCATTGTTATAGATGGCTTTAAGGTTCCCCTAAAGCCTGTTATAGACTAAAAGCGCGCATTAACCATTTGATAGGTTTTATAACCACCAGTGAGGTTACGCACTTTAAAACCATGCTGTATTAACATGCGATAAGCGACATGACCGCGTAAACCCACCTGGCAAAATACCAGTAACTCTTTGTCTTTAGGGAGTTCGTTTAGTCGGTCTCGAAGCTCTGGCAGTGGAATATTCATTGCGCCTGCAATTGATCCCACGGCCGTGAGTTCTCCAGTGTTTCGAACATCGACAATGATTTGTTCTGCGGTCAAAGCGTGTAAATCTTGACTGTGACATATGGCTTCATCACCTAATAATACATTGGCTGCGACCATACCTGCTTGATTGACCACATCTCTTGCAGAACCAAATGGAGGCGCGTATGTGAGTTCAAGATCGGCTAAGTCATGCACCGTCATACCAGCGCGTTGCGCCACGGCTAATACGTCCATACGTTTATCAACGCCGTCAATCCCTGCTGCCTGCGCGCCTAAAATACGGCCTGAACTAGGGCTGAACAATAGCTTTAAGCTAATAGGGTGAGCCCCAGGATAATAGCTGGCGTGGCTTGCTGTGTGGACATAGATTTTTTCAAATGGGATATTTTGCTTGAGTAAACTTTTCTCATTTAATCCTGTTGAAGCAATGGCCATATCAAACAACTTACAAATAGCTGTGCCTTGAGTGGCACGATATTTTTTATCACCACCAAGCATGTTATCGGCAGCTAATCGTCCTTGGCGGTTGGCAGGGCCCGCAAGGGGGATGAGTGTCGGATTACCAGTGACAAAATCGGCGGTTTCGATGGCATCGCCCACAGCATAAATATCTGCATCGGAGGTTCGCATGCCTTCGTCAACCCGAATACCACCGAGTGGGCCTAATACTAAACCGCACTCAGACGCCAAGCTGGTCTCAGGTTTAACACCAATGGCGAGGATGACTAAATCGGTTGCTAAGGTGTTGTTATCACTCAATGCTAGTTGCAGATGGTAGTGAGGTAATATTGGCTTATCATAATCACCGGTATTATCGGCTTCAGCCAGTTGTATCGGGTATTCATCAACAGCGGTTAAGCCGGTTTTTAAGCGTAAATCAACGCCATTATCGACGAGCTTTTGATGCAGCATGTTGGCCATTTCAAGATCAACAGGCCCCATCACTTGGTCTGCTAGTTCGAGTAAGGTGACGTCTAACCCAAGGTGGCGCAGCGCTTCTACCATTTCTAAGCCAATAAACCCACCGCCTACTACCGTGGCATGTTTAGGTTTATGCAGTAGAAGATTCGACAGGATTTTATCCATATCAGGAATATTACGCAGGCTATGGACGAAATGGTTATTGTTGCCGCTAATGGGTGGTTTTATTGGTGATGCACCGGGGCTGAGTAATAGCTTTTCATATGACTCTTGATACATTTCATTGGTCATAAGGTTACGTACGGTTAATTGCTTGGCTTGTCTATCAATCGCCACGACTTCATTATGTACCCGTACATCGACATTAAAACGCGACTTAAAGCTTTCGGGTGTTTGCAGTAATAGTGCGTCTCGGGATTCAATTTCACCACTAATATGGTAAGGCAAACCACAGTTGGCAAATGAAACAAATTCGCCCCTTTCAAGGATGATTATTTCAGCGGCTTCAGATACGCGTTTTGCTCTTGCTGCTGCCGATGCACCACCAGCAACACCACCAATAATGACTATTTTGGTCATGCTATTCTCCAATAAAATTAACGATTAACCTAGCGACTATCAATCAGACTTTTTGTTTTCTGATTTGCTATTAAGTGCTTTTTGGCAAGCAAAGCAGTGACCGTACATATTGAGGCTGTGGTGGTGAATACTCATGCCGTGATGTTCTGCCGCTAATCCTAAGCGAAGCTCAATTAAGGGGTCGATAAAATCGATTAACTTGCCACAGGTTAAGCAAATTAGATGATCATGACGTGGTTTATTACTGAGCTCATAAACAGTATTTTTAGATTCAAATAATCGGCCTACGACGAGGCCTGCTTGTTCAAAATGCGCCATAATTCGGTCTACAGTATGAAGGCTAATGGTCTCTCCCTGTGCATTTAACCCTTGATAGATATTTTCTACCGTTAAATGCTGTTCATCGGTTTGAGTAAGAAACTCAAGTAACTTACACCTTTGAGTGGTTATTTTGAGACCAGATTCTTTCAATACTGCTTGCATTAGATTGACCTAAACACGTCGATACGTGTTAACTGTGTTTAATCTTCAGCTGATATTATTTGTCATCAACGCTTTGCCATTAATAAGACTATCAACCACCTTATGCCTAGCTCCTTTAACCAAGTTCGCCAACGTTTGACGAGAAATATTCATTGATTTAGCTGCTTCTTGTTGTTGCATCCCCAGTAAATCAACTAAGCGTAAAGCCTCCATTTCATCCTCTGCAAGTGGTACCTGTTCTAACTGCGTCATCGGAATACCATTGGGCTTAAAACAGATGTTGGCAGCTTGGCCGCATATAGTTCGGGGGATTTTAGGTCTTGCCATGTAACACCTCGTTTGTAGCATATGCTATATATACTGAATGTAGTTCACACATGCAAGCTCTATTCTTTATTGAGTATGAGATACAAACAGATCTTTGATCTAGCCCATAAAACTGACTATTCAACGATACTGATTTTATCACCGTGCTAAATCCAGCTGGCTTTGGAATTGTTAGTGACTGTTTAGTGATGCTATTGATTCATACGGTTACTATCCGAGAGATTATTGATTACCAGTGATACGCCCAACAGTGCCTGTATCTATGAGGTGCCAATTGCCAGTCAATCACACGAACAATGCAAATCAAATAACGCTGTTATGATTTTTTATTATCTCTGGTGGAGATAAACTTATAAGCTCCAGGTCTCAAGTGCGCCATCTGAGCTTAAGGTCAATAGCTTACCATTAGGTTTGATCACCATTGAAAATACCGTAGTGCCAGTGTTATAGGCGGTGATATCCCAATGAGAAAGCTCTTTTCCTGATGAAGCATCCCAATAGATAACACTTTGTTTTGACGTTGCGGTAATTAAGTTTTTGCCGTGATTGACGAATAACGCCTGCCGAAAATAGCGATAGCGCTCAAGGTAATCTAGATGACTTACTGGCTGCGTTGTTTGGGTATCGATAATGACATTGTTATCGAGTGCATCGGCAATAAATAAGCGCCGATTAGCGTCATCAAAACTCACGCTGGTGATTTGTTGAGGACGTGAGAAACTGCTGATCAACTCACCGCTATAAGCAGCCCAAATATGGACATCACCATCAAGTCCTGTCGATAAAACCTGTTGTTCAAAGCCTGATAGCTCAACATGATTAACGGCGGCGCTGTGTTGTTTAAACAATGACATTGTCATGCTACTTCGTTGTATCACTGTGATTGAACCATCATTCATCCCCACCAAAATAGTGCTGCCTGTTTGGCTCAGAAAAAGGCTCGAAATGCTGGCATCGGGATTAAATCCGTGGGCGGGCCAACGTATATCTAATTTGCCTGTCTCAAGGTTAAAAACGGATATTTTTTGTTTGCCAGCCGTCGCAAGGAATTGTTTGTTACCAGACAACGCCAGCAGATAATTGGTTTCATCAAAGTCATCGTCAGACCATTGGCGTAATAGTTGGCTTGTTGCCACATCCCAAATCGATAATGTACGGCTTCTGCCTAATGTGACAGCCATACTGGCATCGTTAGACAATACGCCATCAATTAGCGTTTCTTGTACGAGTGGTTGAATATTATCGGGGGTTTTCATCACCTCAGCTTGATTGCAGCCAGAGACAGCCATCATTATCGTGATGACGCTAATAAGGTGCACACTTATCTGTAATCTAAATCCGGCATTAGCTAACAATTTAATTCCCTCTATAAAAAGATGCTTTCAACATAATAGCATAGAGCGTTACCGCCGGTTTTATGGGCTCGCAACTGCATGAATCGTGAAATATTTACTATAAATGGCATGACTTTTTGCTATAGCAAAGTCAGCGTTCAAATTATGCATCTATTAAGAAAAAGTGAATTCAGGCACAATAACGGCTAACAATCTGTTATTTAAGCCAAGGAACCCACATGACGCAAATTACCTTAACCACTCCCGATGATTGGCATCTTCATTTTCGAGATGGGGATATGCTAGGTGAAACGGTTCCTGCAACGGCTAGACTGTTTCAACGCGCGATTGTGATGCCTAATTTAGTCCCACCAGTAACGACCGCTACAATGGCTTTAGCTTATCGAGATCGTATCTTGGCGGCGCGCCCAGCCGGAAGTAGTTTTCAGCCGTTAATGACGCTATTTTTAACTAATAATACCAGCGCTCAAGATATTATCGATGCCAAAGCGGCAGGGGTAGTGGCTGGAAAGTTATACCCAGCAGGTGCGACCACAAATTCAGATGCAGCAGTTAAAGCCTTGGATGAGTTGTTTCCGATATTTGAGGTTATGGCGCAACAAGGCATGTTGTTATTAGTACATGGTGAAGTAACAGAATCGCATATTGATATTTTTGATCGCGAAAAGATGTTTATCGATCGCTATTTATCGCGCATTGTCGAAGCCATTCCTAGCCTTAAAGTGGTGTTTGAACATATCACCACTAAAGAAGCGGCTGAGTTTGTCGCAGAGGCTTCAGCTAATGTTGCTGCAACCATTACCCCACAGCATTTATTGTTAAATCGTAATGATTTACTCGTCGGTGGTGTTCGTCCGCATAACTTTTGCTTACCCGTATTAAAACGCAACATTCACCAGCATGCATTGCAAGCTGCTGTGGCGACAGGCTCAAGTAAATTCTTTTTAGGTACTGATTCTGCCCCGCATGAAAAACACCGCAAAGAGTCAGCCTGTGGCTGCGCAGGTTGTTACAGTGCCTGGAGTGCATTAGAACTCTATGCACAAGTATTTGATAACTTAGGGGCATTAGATAAGTTAGAAGGTTTTGCCAGCTTACATGGCGCAGACTTTTATGGCTTACCACGCAACAGCGGCACTGTGACGCTAGTGAAGCAAGAATGGACGGTACCAGAAGAGATTATTCTGCCAAACGGCAATCCTATCGTGCCATTTTTTGCAGGACAAAAAGTGAATTGGAAAGTGAAAACGGCTTAAGTTAATCACTAAGTTATCTAGGTAATTAACGCAGCATGCTGTTTTTATCACGGGTAGCTAAGTAGAAATAGTTTAATAACCAAATAGATTTATTAATGCCTGTCAGTTTGCTGACAGGCATTTTGATCAGCGTCTTATTAAAGATCTCTTATTGGCTGTTTCATTTGTTGCCTGCGCCTGTAAAAGTGCTTCAAATGCTGCTTGGGGTAATGGTTTACTAAATAAGTAACCTTGGCCGTAATCACATTTCAATGCATTAAGCAGATGATACTGCTCTTCTGTTTCAACGCCTTCTGCCACGACCGTTAAATTGAGCCCATGCCCCATAGCGATTGCCGCACCAACAAGTTCTAGATCGCCCGGATCGACGGTTATATCGTTAATAAAGCTTTTATCTACTTTTAAGGTATTGAATGGGTAACTGCGCAGGTAACTGAGCGACGAATATCCGGTACCAAAATCGTCCATTGAGATACTGACACCAATGTTGTTAATGGATATCAAGTTACTGTCGATGACGGCGTCGCCACTGAGTAAGACTCCTTCGGTGATTTCCAGTTCAATAGTGCTAGGATTAATCTGATGTTTATCTAGCTGGATATTAAGCATATCAACAAAGGTATTTTCCCTGAATTGTTTTGGGGACACGTTAATGGCAATTTTAAAATGAGGATTATAGGTTTGTTGCCATTTTTTGGCTGTAGCAAATGCAACCTCGATAACATATTGACCGATTGTGACAATGAGTCCCGTTTGTTCAGCAATAGGGATAAACTCATCAGGAGTGACTTGACCGAGCAAAGCATTATTCCAGCGTAAAAGGGCTTCCGCGCCGATAATTTTGCGGTTCTTGATATCTACAAAAGGTTGAAAGTAAACCTCGAGCTCTTTTTGCTTCAATGCACTGCGTAATTGCTCTTCAACTTTCAAGCGCCGATTCATATCGTGGTTCATTTGATGTGTATAGAAATTATAGGTATTTCTGCCGCGATCCTTTGAATGGTACATGGCTGAATCTGCTTGTCTTAGCAATTCTTTGGGGTCTTCACTATCTAGCGGGTAAAGGGCAATACCAATACTGATGGTTGACACTAGCTCACGATTTTCGAGCCTAAAAGGCTGGTAAAATTGCTCGAGTAGCTTACGGGCAATAATTTCAACTTCAGTGGGTTCATTAATATTGCTCAATATAATGATAAATTCATCACCTCCCAACCTACCCACAACATCACTTTCTCTAATGGTATTTTTTAACCGAACCGCCGCTTGGATCAACAGTTCATCACCAACAGAGTGACCCATGGTGTCATTAACCTTTTTAAAATCGTCTAAATCAATAAACAATACTGCCACATTATTTTTGGCTCGATGGGCGTCTTTAAGCATTTGCGACAATCTATCAAGTGACAGTAGTCTATTAGGCAGGCCTGTTAAGCTATCGTAATGGGCTTGATGAAGAATTTTTTCTTCTTGTTGTTTGTATTGAGTGACATCTTGTTTTAGGGCTAGATAGTGTTTAGTGACGCCAGCGTTATCAAAAATAGGTGCAATATGAGCATGTTCCCAAAAAATATCGCCGTTTTTCTTTTTGTTTTGCAGCTCGCCTTGCCATGCATGTCCGGTAGAAATAGCATTCCATAATTCTTTATAAAGTGATTTTGGGGTTAATCCCGACTTTAGCATGCTGGCCGATTGGCCAATGACTTCACTCGCGGCGTAGCCAGAAATTTTTTCAAAGGCACTATTCACATATTCAATTTTGCTGTCGATATTAGTTAATATCATTGATATTGGGCTTTGTTCTATTGCTTGTGACAATGTAAGAGCTTGTTCTTCAGCCTTTTTTTGGGCGCTTAAATCGATATCGATGCAGTACATTTCTGCTTCATTATCGGTATTGTTGATTAACGTATGGGATGAATAAACCGCTACATTACTACCATCTGCACGTTGCAGGAGTAATTCTTCAGCGAGAATAGGAACCCCATCATTAATCCATGCATTGACGTTATTGATCACATGTTCTCGGTAAGGAGGGGGAATAATGAGGTCTTCTAATTGCTTCCCTAATGCTTGCTCTTTGGTATATCCATAAAGCTTTTCACTGGCTTGGTTCCAAAAAATGACCGAACGGTTTTTATCATAACCTTGGACCGAAATTGAGGGTATTTGTTCGAAAATATGTCTAAACTTAGATTCACTCAGAAGCAGTTTTTGTTCGGCATTAATGCGCTGTGAAATATCTTTAACAAAGCAGAATAACATCCCATCATCACCATCCCAAAAGCTGATGCTCACCTCAACATGAAACAAATGACCTAACTTATGTCGGTGTTGAGAGGTGTAATTAATAGACTTTGTTTGCTTAACTTTAATGACATTTTGAGTAGAATACTGGTGTTTTTCACTGGTTTCGATCTCTCCAATCGGTTTATTGCTCAGCTCGTCGAGAGTATAACCGGTCATGTTAGCGAAACTCTGATTCGACTCAATTATTTTGCCGTCCACCGACACAATAACAAAGCCATCTTGCGCGGTACTGATAATATTACGATAAGTACTTTCACTGCGGCGTAACTGTTCTTCAATGAGTTTTCGGTCGGCCATATCTCGACTTACGCCCACAATCCCTTCAATTTCCCCTGACAAATTAGTAAAAGGCGTTTTATGGGTTTTAAAAATATGGGCGATACCATCGGGGGTTGTGACCCATTCTTCATTCATCCATGGCTGGTTTTCTCGTAATACAAAGCGATCGGCCTTGATAAAGCTGTCTGCCTGCTGACGATCAAATAAGTCATAGTCTGTCTGATGCTTAATATCCTCGGGTTTAAGGTGTAACGCTTCAGAGAATGCCTTGTTACAACCTAAATAAATCCCGTCGACCGATTTGTAAAAAATGATATCGGGAATGCCATCAATAATGCTTTGTAACAGGTTTTTCTCGGTTTCGAGGAGGCTTTTGTGATGATGTAACTCTTGATATATTTGTTGCCTTTGTTGATGCTGTTTTAGCAATAACCCCACTAGCATGGTGCCACATGTATATACCGTTAATAATGTCGGACCAATTGTGAGAATAATGTCGTATTTATCTACCACCGGCATGAGTAATAAACACAGCAAAATGCCAATCTCCACCACAAACCCCATGGCCAGTAAGTTTTGCCAATTGGGTTGTTTGTTTGCAGACTTCATCCAGTATCGCCAGCCTAACCCAATGGCAGAGCTGATAATAATAATTAAGGTTCCAACGTATAAACCGGCGCCGCCTTGATAAATACGGAAACAAGCAGCGAGTAACGCGGCAATCAATGTCGGGATAAAACCAAAAAATAGCCCACTTAAACTTAACAGTACCCAGCGAGTATCAAAAAATATCCCCGGCCTTAACTCCCAAGGATTATTCATGACACAAATTGCAATCATTCCGATAAAAACCCCACTCAAGACATTTCCATATTTCTTGGGGGCTATCTTTTGTAATTTTATGGCATCATAAATAACGACAAGTGCCAGTAACAATACGGTGTTGCTCATCAAACTGAAAAAACTATCCATTCTTTCCCCGCATAAAAAGAGCATTGCCTTCTTTTACTGTAGTTCAAATCTGATAATAATAAAAAATAAACTATTTTTATCATTACGTTAATAAGATTTTTACCATTAATATCTAACGCCTGTGACCATTGAAGTCTGAGCAAAGGTTCAAATAAATGGCATGATCAAGTTTAGTCGTTAAACGGTATTTTTGTGTACTAAATCTTCATCTGTTGATGAGTTCTGTGAAACACCGCGCTTCATTTTTATCGGCTGTAAATGTAGGGCAAAAAACGCAATCTAGCTAAAACGATAGAGTGATGACTTATCTAAGGATGAATGGCTGAATATTGAACGATTATTCAGCTATTCAATAGCTTGAGTTTCTGTCGAATGATCTGTCATTGGCGTGTGTTAATTCATTTCGGGGCTATGCATTATAAAGCCGATTACATTTATAAAATGCTAACTATCAATAATACAATAAGATAAAGCTTAACGAGTGACACTAATTTGTATTAAGTCATCTTTAATATAAAAAGTTGAAATTTATTTGTATATATCGAGGTCTTTTACATTAATACCAACATACTTAATCGTTAAGTATGAAATATGGATGAATATTATTATGACGACTTCATTTTCTGTAAAAATGTTACTCACCTCAACCACCGTAGGCTTAACGCTATTATTTGGCATGCCAGCTCAAGCATCGAGTATTACAGTACCGGACTCAATGATAGTTGAAACCGTGAATGGTCAGAACGTCAGTATAAAAAATACGATTGGACTTAGCCGCGGGCAACAATTGGTTGAAATTAACTATCGCGACTTATTTCAAGATAATGCTGATGATTCAGGCCATTGGGTACGTTCTGAATCCTTGTACCTCACATTAGAAGTTGCTGAAAATCAACGTTATGAGCTTGCTACACCTGATATTTATAGTGCAGAAGCTGCTCGTGATTTTTTAGATAACCCACAAGTCACGCTGAGTATTAATGGTCAACAACACAAAAGTGTCGCATTATTGACTCAGTCGCAGTTATTAACTCAATTAGTGTTGAGGTAAGTTTAAAAGTGGTTAGCAAGTCTTATCATCAGAAGCGGCTTGCTAAAAATTATTTTAAGACACTGCTACTCTCGTAATACGGATTCTATATCGCCGATTCTATAACTCGTTATTGTGTAAATATTAATTTAAGTAATAATCTTTCTAATTGTTAGTTTATTTGTTAATTTATTTTTTTTGATAACTTCAGCTCAGTAATTTTATTGAGTTGATATTATTGAGTTGATATTGTCGATTAATGTTGTCGATTAATGTTTTTTTGGATTATTTTGTTAATGATATCTATAGGTTGATTTATAGTTTTTGTCGTGTTTTTAGATATTTATTGAAAATAGTAGATTCAGTTTCATCATTAATGTGCATTTAGTTTCCTCCATTCAAATTTTCAACACGCCAACTAGCTTTTATACTATGTTGTCGAACATATTTGCCATTTTTCTGGGGTATTGAGTTGTAGAATACAGCTGCCCAACGCTTATTGCTCATGAGTGTTTGCTTTAAATAATAGATACCGAGTCAATGACTTTTATCAATGGATTATATCGTAAATTATTGATAAATATGGGCTATTATGGCATCTAAAAATGGAGTTTATTTTTTTGTGTTCATCCTACGATGAACACAACTTACCAAAGCAGTCCTTAAGCAATATCGTTGGTAAGCAAAGCATTGGTTCTTGTAAGATGAACTCGCGGCGCGATAATCAATTCATTTATTGATCATTCTCTGTATTTTAGTAAATCATTTGCGTTAATATACTGTTGCATTCTAGAGCAGTTATTTGTAATGAAAATGACTAACATAAAGTAAAATAAAGGAATATTAATGCAGTTACTTTTTAGGAAAGCTATCACTCCGTTATTGGTTGCCGCCAGTTTAACCGTTGCAGGTTGCAGTGGTGGGGGAAGCGAGTCAGCCAGTAATAATGTCACACCTCCGGTGACAGACACCAGTAGCATTACTTGGACCAAGGGCCAATTTACTCCATACGCGGATGTCGCATTGCAGTGTCAGGCCGATCAAACAGGATCTGAACTCACCGAAAAGCTTTGGCTTCGCTCATGGAGTAACGACACTTACCTTTGGTATGATGAAATTTTCGATCGCGATCCAGCTCCTTATACCGTAGCGCAATACTTTGATTTATTAATCACAGATGAGCTGTCTGAAACCGGTAATGTAAAAGATAAGTTTCATTTCTCAATGCCGACTGATGAATGGGAGCAATTAAATCAATCTGGCGCATCATTCGGTTACGGATTTAACCTGTCACTTCGCAATGCATCTGCGGGGGTAACACGTCAGGTCACCATTACTTATAGCGAACCTAATTCACCGGCAGTGGCCGCGGGAATAAATCGCGGCGCTATTATTGTTGCTGTAGATGGCGTCAATGTGGCGAATGCTGACGATAGTGCAAGCATAGATACATTAAATGCAGGGTTATTCCCAACTCAAAGTGGCAAACAAACGACATTTACCGTGCGAGATCTCAATGCCATTGTCGATCGCAATGTCATATTGTCGGCCACCACCGTTATCTCTACCCCGGTGCAAAATACCCAAGTGATCCAAACCGCAAGCGGCAAGATTGGATACTTACAATTTAATTCTCATATTGCGACTGCTGAGCGAGGGTTGTTTGATGCCATTACCACGTTAAGCGAAGCGGATGTAGAAGATTTAGTCTTAGATTTACGCTACAACGGTGGCGGTTTACTCGCCTTAGCGAGTCAGTTGGGCTACATGATAGCAGGTGATACTGCGACCAATAATCGCATTTTTGAACGAACCAGTTTTAATGATAAATATCGAACTATTGACCCAGTAACTAGAGCAATACTCGAACCAACGCCGTTTATTCCGGAAACAATAGGCTTTAATACTGGGTTGCTGCGTGCAGGGATTACACTGCCTTCACTAAACCTTAAGCGGCTTTATGTATTAACAACAGCAGATACATGCTCGGCCAGTGAAGCATTGATGAATAGTCTGCGTGGTATTGATATTGAAGTGATTCAAATTGGTGGCACAACGTGCGGAAAGCCTTATGGGTTTTACCCAACACCAAACTGCGGCACCACTTACTTTAGCATTCAATTTAAAGGTGTGAACGATAAAGGTTTTGGTGATTATTCAGATGGTTTTGTACCCACTACAAGTCCAACACTCGACAGTGAGATTAAAGGTTGTGCGCTAAGCGATGATTTAAACCATGCGCTTGGTGATACCAATGAGCGACTCTTAAGCGCCGCATTGTATTACCGTGATAATAACCAGTGTCCAGCGCTGACTTCATCAGCGGCTAAAGTGTCAGCGGCCCCAACAATGATGGATAAAGGCTTTATGTTGAAAGATGACCGTCACTCAGCATTGCTTAAAAATAATCGGATAATGTCGACAGGAGCCATGTAATGTCCCGTTTATCTTCTGGTTTACTTATCGCTGTAGTGATGTTTTCCACGGCTTTTATGGGGTGTGGCACTTCAACGGCCGGAAACGATAGTGCGGTTCCTGCGCTAATCACGTCGCCAAATAGTGCCAGTGTGGATGAATTACAAGCGGCTATTGCCAGTTTGTTGAATACAGACCATGTGATGATTGCTCAAAGCGCGTTTACAGACACCAGTGTCTTGTCTATTGAACCTGCAATGCACAAAGACACTAATGGTCGTTTATTAATGGGTCGCTCTACCGAGATGCCAGAGAGTGTGCAATTATTTATGCAAACTGATACTTGCTTGCTTGAGCATGCCAAAAGTGGCCAACGTAGAATACTGCAAATAACCACCTGCCGGGCCGAGTAACACTGGCTAACTTATGGCGTAGTTACCTGTTAATTCAGGCTTGGACTCAGTAGTACCAATGACGAAATATTATCATTGGTACTACTGGAATATTGCTGGTTTATTACCGGAGTTTTATTGTCAATCTGATGGATATTATTGTGATTAACGCTTCAGCGTTAATCACAATAATGAGTTAAGAGTTAAGAGTTAAGAGTTAAGAACTAAATTCAGGACTAAATACAGACTACGTATTAACCTTGTGTCTGGTAAGTAAAATATTCTTAGTGAATAGAAAGGTAGCCTAGGCTGCCTTTCTATGATTACTTCTCCAGTGAGATAATTATCTATTATCTATTATCTGTAGCAGAGGTTATTTATTATCTGAACGTATCACTAACTCAACGCGGCGGTTTTGTTTCTGGCCCGCTTCATCAAGATTATTGGCAATAGGCGAGTACTCACCAACCCCTTTGGCTTCAACTTGTTGTGCAGAAATAGAGAACTGTTTGATCAAACGGGTTTTAATTGCAGTCGCGCGTTTTTCTGACAAGGTTTGGTTATAAGCTTGCGAGCCCTGGTCGTCTGAGTGTCCTACAACATAAAACAGCTGTTTAGGGTGTGTTTGTAGGTATTGAGCTACCACTTCAACAATCGGATAAGCTTCTGGCAGTAATTCATCGCTATCATATTTAAACAACAAACCGTCTAGTGCCACATGGCCCGTTTTGGCTATCTCGTCGGTTAAGCCCTGTAAATCAATTCCCACACGGTTATTGTTTAATGTGGTTTCTTCAATGATTCTGATTTCAGCAGCGAGATTGCCAACAAAGCCAATCACATACACCATTACGTAAACATTTCCCTCGGGCCGATCTAACTTATACAATCGATAAAATTGACTGTCGTCACGACCATTGGACATCAGTAATTTTAAAGCATTATACATTTCTGTTTTTCGCCCACATTGCTCACCTGTACAAGCATAAACTTCGTTAAAGCCAAGCTTAGTTAACGCGTTTTGGTAATTAGCATTAATCTCGTATTCAGAATAAGTGCGAGGTAAGTTATAGCCAATATCGGTTATTTTTCCGTCTAACATCTTAGTCTCAAATTTTTTGCCGTTTTTGCCTATTAATACGGCGATTTGTCCAAAACTATGGGTGGTATATTCATCAATATAAGCACCTGGTATACGAGTCAACATTGGATGATCGGCAGAGTTTTTTTCATCTTTATTGCTGTTGTCAGTTACTGCTATTTCACTCACTTCTTGTGATAAATAGCTCTGGTTAGTGGTCACCAAATCTAATGGTTCATCCATCACTTCTATAATATCGATCTCTACGTTGGTGGCGCGCTGCCAGGCAGCCGCATATATGGACACATATACTTGTTTTTTAGGAAGGGTGATATAAGCAGTAATTAACGAGGGTGAACTTTTTGAAATTGTATATAGCGGTTTTATAAATTTGCCTAAATTCTCCTCACTACCACAACTTGCTTGCTCGCATTCAAAGAGGATATTGGCATTTAATGCCTTGAGTTGATTTTTATAGTTATTGATTAAATGAGCTGGCGTATAAGACGGCGGCAATTCATAGTTGGTCCTAATCAGTTTACCTTTCACTTCTTTTGATTGAATATTTTTATCGTCAATTGCCGTGATCAATTGCACAGGCGTGAAGTGCCTTAATTCATTTTTTGTTTCTTTTACCTCTTTAGGCTCAGAAAATAATTCTTGTGATGTTGCCGAATAGGCATTCATCGCTGGCATCACTGCAATAGTAACGGCCAATGACATAAGTACGGGTTTTAACATATCAACTCCCTGTTGTGTGGTATCCAATATTTTGTGAAATAACATTAAGTGATCATAAGATATTCAAACATCAATAAGGTGTAAAACAATTTGTAATATGATGACTATATACCTATCACTTTTAGTGCCTTTTGTTTTTTGCTCCATCCTTAAGGATGTATTTAAGTGGTGAGTAATATTTTATTAGGAAAAGGTAACAGGTTTATTGGTGAACATTCTGTTGATGGTGATAAAATTTGAGTACATTAATAAGGATATTGCTCACTAATAATCATTATGGCCAAAATAATAGAGTTAGATGATAAATCTTGGTTTTATAACCTGTACATAAAAGGGATGCGTAACTTTAACGCGCAAAGTGACGTGGGTTTATATGTCGCTAATATAGGTTACCCTCTGTCTTTGGGCGTTTCGTTGTTACTGCTTATTTTGATGGTCGGTTTGGCTGTGCTACCTCTTAGTGTTCCTAATACTGAGCTTGCTCGTGCATTAGTATTAATCAACATTGGATTATTACCTGTCTACTTAATAGGACGTTATTGGCTGGTTAGGCGACGTTACGGTATTACCGGGACATTACGTTGCTATGTGAGCCAGCAGCGTATTGCCATTCCTGCGAATGCAATAATGGATAAGCCTGTGGGGCAGTTGGAGTTACAACGCGATGACATTGATCGCATAAAGGTAAAATATAAATCTCAAATGCATCGTTTACATGTGCGCAACCATATTACCGCGTGTGATATTGAGCTTAAGAGCGGTGAAGTCATTACCCTTAATGCGATGTATTTTCCGCTTAAACACATTGTTTACATGCTGTGTTTTTTCGACTACCCATTAACAACGCTGCACGGCAATTGGTCATGGGCTTTTTTGCCTAATATTATAGCCGTAATATTCCCTGTTTTAGTCAATGTCGTTGTCACAGGCATATTAGTGAAACACTATTTTTTGTAGTGTATATTCAATTGATTACATACATGATTGATTGTGAGTTTTTAAGCGTTAGTAAAGCAATAACGTAAAATTAAAAGGATGTTTTCATGTACAAATTAATCGCTATTATTTTATTACTATTTATCTCGACAGCGTCAATGGGAGCGACTGAAGATGAGCAAGCTCAGTGGATGGAAGCCGCAAAGAAAATTAACTTATCTGAACCGCATTCCTTGTGTAAAAAATCAGTTAATGTCGTAATCAATCAAGATGTAAAGTTATTCAGAACAATATTTGCTGAGATACCAGCAACAGATGAACAAGTAAAAATGCATTTAGCCGACTTACATGATAAATATTATAACAAGTCATATTTGGGTATCGATAATTACCGAATTGATGAAGGACGCGAGTTTGCGTTTGAAGATGCTAAAAACGCTAACAATAATTTAGTTCGTCAATCTGCGCAGATGCGTGGACATGATCTTGAGGTATGGGTGGGATATCGTTTTGATACTGTTTCACCGAAAACCAACAAACCTCGTCAAGCGAGTGGATACTGTAAACTAGCCTATCTACAAAACCAGTGGAAAATTATTTCGTTATTGTAGGCCATTATATGGTACCTGCTTATCCTTTTTGTTCATTACCGGCATGTTAATGACGTAATAGAATTATATGGCTAAAAATAGTCGATAACGAGGCTCTTTATATAGCTGGTAGACACTGACAACAATCTTAAAAATGTAAATTCGATTAAGGAACAGGATGTTTAACAAGTTAACAGGGACGTTATTGATTACCGCGTCATCATTTTCAATCGTGTCAGCCGTTGAAAAAATAAAGTGGATTTTTATATGTTTTAATCTGATTTATGTTGTGTTGGCGGTAAGTGTCTTTTCTTTTTCGGCTGAAACTGTCGGGCGTTTAATGCTCAGTATATTGTTGATCTTGGTAGCGTTTAGTTATCAATGTCGATGGTGTTTTGATGCCTCACGCAATGTGTTAATACAGTTCCATGGTTTCAAGTTAGGGTGGGGATCCATTTATTCCCTTCAACAACAAGATGTTGATTACTCGATAATAAAAAATATTGAGTTAAAAGAAGTGCATAATACTTATAAAGTGATTTTGCATGTTAAAGAGAGTCAACAAGCTCAATTTCCTGAACCGATATCGATATCGTTAAAAGTGAAGCAACATAAGTTGCCCGCATTGGTGCAACAATGTCGAAAAGAGTTAATGTCGCAGGGGATTAATGTTGTCGGTCAATTTGATAGCGTTAGTCGTAAAGATTGGCCAACCTTTAGTTCAGTTCCGCTCGACCTAGATACCGTAAAAGCCTTTATTGGGATTAAGCTATTTAACGACCCGATAAAATTACAATACCCCGTCACACTGTTTATGCTGCCTTTACCTCGGCAATACTTTCATCAAGTCTGGGCTTCAAGTTATATTAGTTTTATGGCCGCCCTGTTTATCCTTTATTCCAGCCATAATATCGTAGCGGCCATAGTGGTTGCCTTATTTGGGGTAGCTGTGTCTGCTGTAAGGCGAAAGCTCATTTGCGATAAGCATTATACACAGGGTATATCGACTCCTAATGAGATTGTTATCAGCGAAAATTCACTTGTTATTCCAAGAGTGTATTTTGAGGACAAGCAAGTTAGACAGATAGAAAAGTCTGCGATTAAATCAATCAATATTGTGTGGAATTGGTATAAAGCTGGCGATGGTGACAGTGCCCTGAGGCAATACAGGCGACCTTTTGTATTTAGAGTAAACATTGATGTGAGTAACGGTGAAAGCATTACGTTAGCAGGGCAAACATTTGATAGTAATAAATTTGTTATTGCACTGTCTCAACTCGGCTACAGTGCAACGTTGATGCAAATCCCAAAAATAGCAGCGGTATGGCGTTTTTACATACTCATACCGATGGCTATAGCGCTACTAGGTATGACAGGCTTTGGCTTGTACTCGCTATATATTCGTTATTTGGTTTAAAAGTAAAAGCATTAACGTTGTCATAACACGACAGAGTTAGTGTTAAATACATGACTTAAGGATGAGCTAAAAATGAAAACGATAGGATTACTGGCATTGTGCGGCTTAAGCACAGCCAATGTATATGCAAGTTGTAATATTGATGTTGAAGTACAAGGTGAGCTCGACCCTTCATTGCAGTACCAATTGACTTACTATAATACTCTACATTCACGTAAGACGATGGATTTAAACAACCTTACCGCGTTTACAAAAAACAATATTGAATTGCCTGGCTGTCCTCAAAAGCATAAAGCCGATATGACTTTGACTTATACCAAAGAGGGCACCAGTTATATTGTGTTTGAAAGTCATTTGTTTCCTAATCAATCCAGTATTTATTTTAGTCACAGCAATACATTAGCGTTTAGAAGTTGTGCTGGTTGCGACTTGCAACAATACACCTATGTCGCGAAAGAGATCCAACAGCAAGGGATGGATAAAGAGTTGAACGCTTTGGTTGTGCAGCAGGCTGACTATCTTGATTATCTTCGCTATGCCGATGTTAGAGCTGTTTTTGGTGAAAGGTCAAAGGCGATTGTTAATGCTGCTATTGAGGCAGGATATATCACTCCACCCAATATTGGTGCTATTAATGAAAAGCCACCTCATACCCGCGATGTGATTAAACAATGGCTGGCAATATTGGCACCGCAAAAAAGTTTTAAAAATATTTTAGGGGCGAAAACCCGCCAGCAGGACGCTTTTGCTGACTATGAGGCGATGACAGATAAAATTTCACTGACTAACCCAACGTTTTTCGATCAACTGACAAATCTCACCAAAGAGTTTAAGGATAAAACGATATTTACAGGGGAAGTGCAGTCGTTAATCGCCCCGTTTTTGTCGACCACCGATGCGGATATAAAAAAACTTGTCAGCATGATTAATGAGTCATTAAGCCAAGCATTATCGTTACCTGAGCAGGTAAACAACGTAGTGATATCAAAAGGCGATATTAACAACCCTAAGCCTGACGATTCCGCTAGGTTGATGGCAAATTGGTTTAGATTGTTGCACACCATTGAGTCTGGCACGCCTGAGCAATTAGCCATGTTTTCAGCTCAGTTTAGAGCAAGTGTGATGACAGATATTTTGAATCGTGATGACTCAAAGCAAAAAATACTTTCAGCAGCGATAAAAAAGTACAGTAAAGCAATACGTTATTTATCGTCAAAAAGTAGCGACAAAGATGTAGCCGCTTACAATATGCTATTAGATGAATTTAAAGGGAAAGTTGAAGTTAACGGAAAACGTTTAATGTTAAAAGACGCTGACAGTGCTCAACAACTGGAGTGGGTTTACGAAAATAACAGCTGGAAACTGGATACCGTTTTAATTAAATAATTCAGACTGGTGAAAAGTGTAACTATTAAATCAATTAGGGATAAATGATGATGTTCATTAAATGGGTAAAAAGTCGCTGTTATCAATTTTCAACTATTGCATGTAGCTCAATGCTGGTATTTTCCGTATCAGCCAGCGAGGCCAGTTTACCTAAAGAGGTCAGTGAGTTAAAGCCGCGTTGTGATCAAGTAATGCGGGATATTCGTGATGAAAAAATAGATGAAATTATCAAAGGGTATCACCCTATGATGCAACAATGGCAGGATGGAAAAAGAGCTCGGAAGTTGATTGAGCTTAGTTTAGGCGGTTATAAAAGAGCTTCCGGTGGAGGAGAGCTAATAGATTTTATGATGTTTGATCCAGAATCGTCAGGCTTTATGGAGCCGAGTGCAAACTTAAAAGGAAATTACCCCAATACCACACGTGTTATAACAATTAACTACAGTTATAATTTTATAAAGCCAAATGGGCAAAGTCGTACAGGTGGCACAAGATGCATACTATTTGAAGATGATGGCCAATGGTATTTTTATGATGATTTACCCTTTTAGTATTGCTTTATAAATTACCACTTGTAGATGAAAACCAGCAGTCAGTTGACTGTTGGTTTTATTTTAACAATGTTCAGTGACGTATTAGTTTCTGATGTTAATGATTGTTGTAAAGTAGAGCCCTTATTAATGCCGTGGATTAAACAGAGTTTTAGTATTTTTAAAAGTAATACGACACTCGAAATGAAATTAGATGAACGTCATAAAGTTACATTTGCCTCAAGAATCTTCATTTCACCTTTTTCAATGCTAACTTGGCTATTGTTGTTAACCAGCTTTGTGGGCGTACCTTTGCTATTGATGTTTGTGTTACAGGCATCTCCAGATGCTATTTTGTTAAAAAGCCTTAACTATGTCAAAAAGCCCTGTTGTTAAATCAATAGGGTTTTGTTTTTTTAATGCCTAAAGCATATTAAAGGGATTTATGAGTTATAAAATTTGTAAGCAGACAGATGATTGCATTGTGCTGCAAGATACTGGTGGCATTATCGACTTTGTTTTTGGTATTGGTATGGCGGCAATGGGTGCAGGTGTTATTTATTTAGGTTGGTTCGGCTACCAAGATACGGGCGAGATATTCATGCCACTCATTATAGCCCTTGTCGGTAGTTGTTTATTCTTCCCTATATTTAAGCGTAACCGATTAACGATTGATGCGACCCGTAAAGAGGTGGTGAAAACAAAGTCCTGGTTCGGTATCACCAAAGAGAAAGAAATTGTGACTAATAACAATCTTTCATTACTCGAAATGTCTGGTTTCATTACCGGTGAATTTAACGCTTTTTTTGATCGTCAAGAAATAGTTAGGCATCATTATGCGCTTAAGTTTTATAGCTTCCCTGAATGGCATATCACTATCAGAAATGTATCAACCATGATCAATATTGTGATGTTTTTTGAAAAACACTTTGATACCGATTTGGCATTAGTTGTTCAGCATAAAAGGCATAAATTTAGTACCAAAGGGTTATTAAAAGACCATAAGCCGACTGCACTTCCAACAGGTGATTTAGTACGTGAATCAGGCTTTCAGCAACTAACTATCGGCGGCATGCCTTTTACATCATTAAGATTTTGGCTGTTTGCGATGAGTACCATAGGCATATCATTTTTTATTTCGATATTTATATTATTCTTTTCTGAATCCGTTTTTACGCCTTATGTATCCTTGCCAGTTCAATATGCTTTATCAGCGTTACTGATTGGCTTTTTTTCTTGGGTATTTTTTTACCGCGCAGCGGGGACAAAACTCAGAATTTATAATGATACTTTGATTGTTAAACATGGTGTGTTTAACGAAAAAACCTATAAACGTTCAGATATCATTGGCGTAGTAAACATTACCCGAAATACGTATTTAGTGACTCGATTAGGTGCCGAATGGTTAGCTTTTAGATTACCAACTGAGCACAGCTATGCCATTCACAGCTGGTTAATGCCATACCTTAAACGCTGAATAGGATATTGGCTCAAATCACTTATTTAAATCTCTACTAACAGGATGTTATCGATGAACATGATGAAAAAAGCCAGCTTGCTGGTGGCCATGACTACCGCCATTACGACAGTGAGCTTTGCAGCATTGGCGAGTAATCAGGGTGCTATTGATGCATTTGAGGCTAAAACTAAACCGATTGCCCAAGATGCAAAAGTGATATCAGAAAAACAATTAGCGTTGATGGGTGAGTTTAATCAGCTCGTAGCGTCGGGTAATGCTGCTGCAGTATTTCAAAGCGGTAAGGTTACAGAGTTACAAGCTCTAGGCGAGCAGACGTTGGTGCAGGCTAAGCTGTTTGTCAAAGAGTATGAGCAGTTTTTAGCGCAATTACCTGAAACCTCTGCCTGTTATACACCTGAAAATGTCACTGAATATAATCAGCTTATTAATGAGGTCGCAACTAAGAATCAATCTTTATCTGAGTTAACTAACACGGTCGCGCCGGGTGATGAAATGGCTGCTACGATGGCAGTATTAAATTTGCAAATGCATGCCGGGCAGGTGGGTAGTTTGGTGCAAATGTTTCAGCTGGTGAAGATGTGTTATATAACCGAAGCCATGGGTTACACCAAGCAAGATGTTGAGCGTATGGAAGCGGAAGAAGATGGTGATGAGCTGTAATGCTAGTATCTAATATGTCACTTTACATATTGGCAGTGTTTACTTTGTTGATTGTTAATAAGTAACAGGTTATTGAGTTGGATGGGGTGTATGCTATAGCAGTTATTCTATCTAGCATATCTAGTGCATTAGGGATTCATCATTTTTATGGCAGCAGAACGGTCCTTTGTCTATGGTGTGTTTGATTTGGTCTTAGCAATTGTTGGTCGTTTTATTGATAAAGAAAACGATATGATTAAAGCAGGCTAATATTTGTGGCTTGATGATAAAAAACCATTAGCTTTTGCTAATGGTTTTTTACATTGCGAGTAAGCAATAAGCCTCTTATGGTGTTGTTTTTAGTGACAATAAATGATTGTATAATATTTGGGTAAAGCGTTCTGAATTGTCATAAGTCATCATTAGTTGATTGTTTGCGTCTTTCGTGTCGAAAGCTTTATTTAAATTGACTTCAATTAACTGTTGATCTGCAACTAAATAATATGTCGGAAGAATGTGCTCAGCAACTTTGTCATTTATAGCGTCCTCAGTTGTAATAATTAATGGCTGATTACTTGGGCTAATGCTGCGTTCTACTGTAAATGTCGTTTCTGGTTGCAGGTTAATATCAAGCAGAGTGATCTTACTTTGTTGCTCATCGACGATGATAAACTCTGGATATAAACTATCAAATTGTGCTCTAGCGATATCATCAACTGTGATCATATCAGCCGTCTCGTAATCAGGAAGGTCGTAGATTTCATAATTATTGACTTCACGACACATGACATCAGCTTCTTGAGATACGTTTATAGAATATAATGTTTGTGGCCAATTTAGCGTGTTGAATTTAAGACTATCAGGAATAATGTTAAGTATTGAGCTCCAGCTATCACTTGGTGTGAGTATTTTTTCTACATTAATAGTGACATTAACATCTGTTGATTCATACACTGTTTTGTAACTATTACCATCTATAAACGGTTCAGGCGTCGGCAATGGTGCAATGGTATACCAACCGTTATGGGTTGTGTTCCAGCATTCAATTTCTATTTCTTGCTCATCTATATCTTTAGGGAATTCGGTAACATACCCAATTCCGTCAATAGAGGCTGATCCTATAACTGTCTTTCCTGTCTCATCATTGTCTAGTGAGAATGTGCTGAACTGTGACAGCAACGCTAGCGATAAGGTATTAGTGAAACCTTTATCATTAATGATATTACCTAGCACAACATCCCAATCGTTTTGTGACAAAATACGTGAATCGATCGGTAATTCTGTAAATCCTAATGCGATAGCTGAATCACTAAACAGTATGTTGGCGGCTAAAGTAAATATGTCGTCTGAGAAGAACTCTTCGATAGAAAGGCCGCTATCACTTAATATTTGCCAAAGCTCTGCATAAGTCGCAGCAAGAATTTTTTCTGCTGCGATTAAGTTTGGAATTTGAGTCGCGATGACTTGCTGCAAATAAGCAATGGCATAGTCTATGCGCATAAAGTTAGCTGAGGCTGATGTTTCCGCTGAAATAGAATACAAGGTGTCTGCATCTAATTGATACAAAATAGCCAATAGAGTGTCTAATTCAGCCGATAATTGACTAATATCACTGTTAGACAGACTTTGACTCTTCATCTCAATCACCCGAGAGAGTTTAATATGGGTCAGGTTGTTAATCGCGCCATTGTATTGTGGGCTTGCGATTAATGTCCCTTGTCCTGCATCATTAACGATAGCTTTTGGTGCTGCTCGGTTAGTCGGGTTTTTAACCTTAAGTGCTAAAGAGCGGGCCTGGATTGCTTGTGTTGCTGTTGCTGCTTGCCAGTTAGCCACTAAGTAATAGTCTGGAGTTTCAACTTCGCTCTTCCAGTCTATTTGATAGTTACCGTCAACATCTGTAATAGTAAAAGGTTCATCGCTATCACAAACTAAGTTTTTATTTAAATCAGCACACACGGTTGCGCCAGATAATGCCCCTTGGTAGACCGCAAGGCCGTTTACCTGGTGAGTGTATTCTGATGCTACTGGCGGCGTAGTAATCGGGGGAGGTGTACCTGAATCTGGTTGCGTGATTTCGGTATTAGAGTCGTCGTCAGATGAACCGCAACCGACTAAGAGTGTGCCAGAGATTAATATGGCTAATATGCTTTTATGGTGCATTAATGTGTCCTTACATTATGGGGTGAAGTGTTTTTAAAACAATGAAAATATCGAGTGTGAAATATTAAGCGAGCCTAATAATGTATCGTTTACTGGATACATTGTTAGGCTCACTTTTTAAGTGCTAACTGGAGTATTTGATAGAGGATTAACCGGCAGCGAAAGCAAATAATTGGCCACGGTTTTTAATCTTGGTTTTTTTATAAATATTCTGTACGTGCATTTTGACGGTATTAACAGAGATGTTGAGCTCTTTGGCCATTTCTTCGTTGGTTAATCCATGCAGTATAAGTGATAAGACTTGTTGTTCTTTTTTGTGGTGACGGCAAGTATTTTGGCGCGATTACCTGATGATGGAATACGCTTTCTTTGGAGGATGTATTTAGAAACGGCTTTAGGGTTAAAGCTAATGTCGCCATCTTGTACTTGTTTAATGCTTTGTATTTGATGAGCGATAGAGTCAGAGACACTAATGGCGCCATGAAATCCAGATGAAATAAGGATAACTTCTAGTTCTACATTCAAAGCAGAACAAAATGCAATGTGCAAGTCGCTTTTAAATAATTCAGCAGATAAGTAACCAATTTCTTGTAATGGATTATCAAGATAATGAACCATAATGGCGCTGCCATTTTCGGCATTTGATGCAGCAGACAATTCTGATAACGCGCAGTTCGCATTGGTTGGAATTAAGTTAAATTCAATCAAACTAGCGAGATTTTGAAATTGTCCATGAAGATGGACAGGGAAATCTACGATTATAAGGTTATTGCTGAACATGTCACATTCCTTGTTTAAAAACCCAGCGTCCGTTTGCTGTTGTTTTATACTTTTTCGATGTTTGTTTGTGCTATTTATTGAAAACTTGTAGCAACACTAGCATGTATCAAATCAATAAAAAATGCATTTTGTGTAATCTATTAGCATGAGTGATTATACAATGTTTACTGTAAACCGATGTTTTATTTACATTTGAGCAATATTGATTGTTTAAATAATGCTCAGAGCAGTATCCTACAACATAAAAAGACTATTGCATACGGTAAAATGATTATTTTTAACCCGTAAGCTTATCCTAAGCGGTGTATCACTTATGCTGTTTTTTTGGATCAACGTTTAGGTTTTCTTGAATGACTTGGTTTACCTTTATTCGCCACCGGCTTTTTAGGTTTCGCGCCTCGACCTTGCATAAAGTGCTCTGGACCTTCAATTTTATCTCGTAAACTTTGAGTCGGCTTTTTCTTGGCTTTTTTGGGCGCGTTTTTGACTTCTGAAGATGAATGTTCAATTAACTTCATTAGCGTGCTGAGTTCTTGCTCATCCAAATCGCGCCATTCTCCTACAGGCAGCCCTTTAAGCGACACATTCATAATTGACTGACGTTCTAGCTTGGTCACTTCAAAGTTGAAATGTTCGCACATTCGACGAATTTGACGATTAAGCCCTTGAACTAGAACTATTTTAAATACGAACGTTGAAACTTGTTCAACTTTACATTTTTTAGTGATGACACCTAACATCGGCACGCCTGCTCGCATACCTTGTAAAAATGCTTCGGTGATCGGCTTATTAACCGTGACCACATATTCTTTGTCGTGATTGTTGCCTGCGCGGAGAATTTTATTGACTAAGTCACCATTGCTGGTGAGAAATATTAACCCTTGTGAATCTTTGTCTAAACGACCAATCGGAAATACGCGTTCGCTGTGGTTTACAAAATCGACAATATTATCGCGTTCGGTATTTTCGGTGGTACTCACAATACCTACTGGTTTATTAAGGGCGATGAAAACAAGATCGGCTTCGTCTCGAGGGGCGATATCGTGACCATTCACTTTGACTTTATCGCCAAATTCGACGCTGTCACCAATTTTGGCGCGTTTACCGTTGATAAAAACATTACCTTGCTCAATGTAGCGGTCTGCTTCACGGCGTGAGCAAATACCACTCTCACTAATGTACTTATTTAGACGGGTTGCAGATTCACTCATGGTGGTTCCTTTATCAACATAAACGCACTGCAAAGGCAGGCTGGATCGGCGCAGATAATATCATAAAATAACCGGACAAAGAGCTGTTTGATAAACGTTTATTATCAGTCGTTGAGGTTTCCTATGTCATATAGGTGAGTATCACAAATCAAAACCCAGTTGCGTTGTGGTGTGCTGTTGTTGAGGTAATAGGTTAATGTCGGCCAATACTGATGCACTGTGCGCCAACTGTTGTTGCAGTAAACGGTACAAATCGACCGCTAATTGCGGTGCATTGTGATTGTCTGGGGTGTGGATAAACAAATAGGGTTGTTTGTTTTGCGCGATCCATAAAGGCAGCTGTTTAAGCCAGTTTTGGAAAAAATGTATATTGGCTTCCGCTTGCGGATGACCAATAAAGCGCACCACAGGATTGTTTGCGGTTGCAATGGCGTGTACTGGCACTTTAGGCTTTTTTTGGTGGGCATCTATCACTGCGGCTGTGGTTGGCGCGGCCGCAAAAACAGGCCTCGTATCCATAATGATACGATTGCAGTTATTGTCGATGAGTAAGCGGTTTAATGCTTGCTCTGCTTCACCTTTAGCAAAAAAGGCGCTATTACGTACTTCGACGCCATAGGTTAGGCCTTGTGGTACTTGAGTTAAAAATTGCGCTAACTGTGGCAACGATTGTGGCCCAAAACTGGCCGGAAGTTGAATTTTCCACACCCCGGTTCGGTTAATTAGCGGTTCCATTACGCTAAAGAATTGTTGTAGGGCCGGCCCTGCATGTTGTAGCTGTAATTCATGAGTGATGTGCTTGGGCAGTTTAAAGGTAAATTTAAAATCGTCATGGGTTGCGGCGTACCAATTTTGTACATTCTGTAACGACGGCGTGGCATAGAAGGTAGTGTTACCTTCAACGGTATTAAATATTTCGGCATAGCGCGCGAGCCGATGTGCTTGGCTATTGCCGTAGACGGTTTGTTGCCATTGGTTTTGTGACCACATGGCTAAACCTAATCTTAATGGCGGATAAATAGTCGCTGTTGAAGTGCTATTGTCCAAAACAATCCTTAGACTTGGGTAAGTGTTTTATATAAAAATATCGATATTGTGCTAATAAGGTCTTTAATGGGCTAAAAAACAACATTTAGTTATTTTTGTCTATATCTAATGGCTTTACCCATCTGATAAAATTATCACAATTAGTTACGCGATGTATTGAACATCTCAACCAAAAGTTAAATGGTGCGTTATTGTGATTTTATGCGTTAGATGGAGAGTTTGTGTCTAGTCCACATACAGACAGTCAGTTTGATAATTATCGACCTAATACATCTTCCGCCAAACCGGCTCCGGTTCGTCGCAGTAAAGCGGGTTGGTTATTCATCGTATTATTGTTAGCAACAGCCTATCTGATCGAGTTTGAGGTGCGGACATCGTATTATCAATCTTATTTTTTGCATCAATATGCGACTAAATTAACCTATAAAGTACGTGATTATCGCAGCGATGCAGTGATTTATCCTAAGTATGGTCCTTTTGATGACCGCCATGGTTATAGCCAATTACCGCAGAAAATAGCGCGTCTTATTGAGCGTAATTATCAAATCACTCAGCAAGTAGCATTTTCACCAATGTTGATGGATTATACCAATATTGGTTTTTTTCCGCCGTATCATGAAAAAGCCCAATCAGGCTTAATGATAAAAGATTGCCGTGACATGACGGTATTCGATTTCTCCTATCCTAAACGAGTGTATCAAGACCAAGATAAAATCCCCGACCAAATCATTAATACCTTATTGTTTATCGAAAACCGTGAAATGTTGAGTCCAGAAGCTAAATACAATCCTGTGGTTGACTGGCCTCGATTTGTGTTGGCTGCCGCCAGCCAGGTAGCGGGTATTTTTGGGGCTGATATGTCTAAAGCAGGTGGCAGTACCTTGGCCACCCAAATTGAAAAATTTAGGCATTCTAACCACGGCTTAACCTTGAGTATTAAGGATAAATTATTACAAATTGGTTCGGCAATTGTGCGAGTGTATCAGCAGGGTGAAAGCACCGTTGGCGCTCGCCAACGTATCGTACAAGATTATCTCAACACAGTGCCATTATCATCGGCGCCAGGTTTTGGCGAAGTCCACGGTATTGGTGATGGTTTATGGGCCTGGTTTAAAACAGATTTTAATCAAGCTAACCAAATACTATTGAGCCGTCATACTCAGCAAAATGCTGCTGAGCGTGGCAAGGTGTTTCGTCAAATCGTGGCCTTAATGATTGCTCAGCGTCGGCCGTCGTATTACTTACGCCAAGGTCATGAGGATTTAGAATCGTTAGTAGACAGCTATTTACGTTTACTGGGCGGTGATGGTCTGATTGAAACGCAATTGATGGTGTCGGCACTTGAGCAAACATTACAATTTAATTCTAGTAAGTTAGCGACGACTAACCTCGCTAACAATAAAGGGGTTAATGCGGTACGTATTCGTACTGCGGGTATGTTGGGATTAAGTTTATTTGATCTCGATCGCTACGATTTATCGATTAACAGTACCTTTCATGGTGACTTGCAACAACAAGTTAGTGATTACTTACGTAGTTTAGCTCAGCCCAGTTCGGCTGAACGTATCGGACTACTGGGTGAGCGTTTACTGTCTGTGCAGCAGTTAGATAAAGTGTTGTACAGCTTTACCTTATATGAAAGCACCGACAGCGCCAATCGGGTACGGATTCAAACCGACAGTATTGATCAGCCGTTTGATATTAACGAAGGCAGTAAGTTGGAGCTTGGTTCAACGGCTAAGTTACGTGTATTAGCGACATATTTAGACATTATTGCCGAATTACAACAGCGTTTTTCGGCAATGACGGTGGCTGATTTACGCCAAGTGGATGTGGAACGTAAAGACCATATTACACGCTGGGTGGTCGATTATTTGATTACCACCCGTGACCGTAATTTAACCCGAATGTTAGATGCAGCACTGCAGCGCGAATATTCGGCTTCACCAGAAGAACGTTTCTTCACCGGTGGTGGTTTGCATGTATTTAACAATTTTAATAAAAAAGAAAACAGCCGCGTACCAACATTATATCAAGCATTGCAAGAGTCAATAAACTTGCCTTTTGTGCGCTTAATGCAAGACATTGTTAATTACAGTAGTAGTTATAACAGTGAAGGCAGTGTGTCGCAGCTATTGCGTAACGACAAAGATCCGCGCCGTGAAGAATACCTAAAAGCATTTGCTAAGCGTGAGGGCAGTTCGTTTGTAAAACGTTTTTATCGCAAGTATCGTCAGCTTGCACCAGAGCAACGTCTTGAGGTGTTATTTGATGGTATTCAACAACAAGAGCACAAGTTAACGGCGGTTTATCGTTATTTAAAACCTTACGATGGTGCCCGTGAGTTAAAGATTTTTCTTGCAGGGCGTTTACCAGCAAAAACCTTTACTGATAAACAAATTAATGTGCTGTACAACAAGTATGGCGAAGAAAAGTTCAATTTGGCTGATCAAGGCTATATTGCGCGGGTGCACCCGTTGGAGCTGTGGGTATTACGTTATTTAAATGACTATCCAGAAACGGGTCTTACTCAAGTATTAGAGGATGCGCAGCCGCAGCTACAAGAAGTGTATCGCTGGCTGTTTAGAACGCGTCATCAAAATGCACGTGATGTGCGTATTCAAGTGATGTTAGAAGTTGAAGCTTTTTTAAGTATTCATCAGCGGTGGGTGAGAATGGGTTATCCGTTTGAATACATGGTGCCTTCATTAGGCTCAGCTTTAGGCAGCTCGGGCGACAGACCTGCAGCATTGGCTGAGTTAATGGGTATTATTCAAAATGATGGCTATCGTTACCCTACAGTGAGAATTGATGAGCTGCAGTTTGCCAAGGACACACCATATGAGGTGACATTGGCCAATAATAAGCAAACAGTAACGCGGGTGATGCATCAAGAAGTTGCGCGAGCGTTGAAAAAAGCACTGGCAAATGTGGTCGAAAATGGCACTGCGAGAAGACTCAAAGGCAGCTTGGTGGATAGCAATGGCCAGGCTGTTGTTATGGGTGGTAAAACGGGTACTGGTGATAACCGTATAGCGACTGAAATTCGTAATGGCCGTAAAGTGTCTTCAACCGCTATAAACCGTACCGCAACGTTTGTGTTCTATTTAGGCGATCGTCACTTTGGTACCTTAACGGCGTTTGTGCCAGGGGAGAAGGCTGACGACTTTAGCTTTACTTCAGCACTGCCATTACAAGTACTTAAAGGCATGATGCCGATTTTATCACCGATGATAAACCAGCAAGAACAGTGTCAAACTGGTTTATAAATGATGAATCCAGCTTGCTGCGATCAACAAAAAAGCCCATGCTGTAAAGTATGGGCTTTTTGTTCGAATTAACATGTTGTTAAACGCTAAAAAGACTGAGCATAACAATAATGTGGCATACTACAGCAGCACTGGTTAATATTGTGCGTAATGTGAGGTAGCTGGTGGTGGTTGATAATTGTTTGGCTTTAAATTCAATATACAATAGATACAGATAACCACTGGCGAGTAGGATAAGCGCGGATAATGCAAATGGTGTTAACAGTGCAATCCAACAAGCGAGAGCGATGATATTACTAATGATAAGTAACTTAGCGATGTTGTCATCTAAGGTTAATATAACCGCTTTGCCCCACAGAGTACCGGCAACAAAACTTAAAATCACTGCGCTATAGCTAACAAACCCTAGCATAGTATGTTCGGGTGCTAATAGGCTATGATTGAAGGCTAATACACTGAGAATAATAAAAGGTAAAAGGCCAGCAAAGCCCAACCATTGCCATGTTTTAATGCTTTTCATCCTGTAGTCCTTTAATGCATGTTGATACGGTTACTCATCGTCAAGCGTGTCGATGAATGAGAATATATAACCTCAATTATGGATAATAAACGGTCATCAAACAGGCATTTCCGCTATCAGTGTTGAATCGACTTACAATAGGCGAGCTATTGATACGTCCAATATGCCTTGTTAGCAAAACACATGGCAAGTTTGATATTGCAGACTTGAATTAAACCCGTTTTTAACGATTTATCCCATCTCTTTTTAGAGCTGAGGTTATCTATAATATAAATGATCTTGGTGACACAACATAGAAAAGGCGAACCCGAAATGAATATTTCTCTTCATCCCATTACTGAAGCAGATTTAGATATATTGTTTGAATTTGAAAACGACCCTATTGCTAATAAAATGGCAGATTTTGTGCCGCGTAAACGTAAGGCTTTTAACTTGCATTGGCAGCAAAAAGTATTGGCTAATGAAAAGGCGATAGCGCAAGGGATTTGGATCGATGATGTTTTAGTGGGCAATGTTTTATCGTGGATTAATACCGACGCAGCAGCAAAGTCCGACCCACAAATGCGTTTAGTTGGGTATTGGATTGGACGTGAACATTGGGGCAAGGGCATTGCCACCAAAGCAGTGGAAATGTTTTTAAAGCAATTTATTTCGAGCCCTGTTTTTGCTTATATCGAGAAACAGAATCAAGGCTCAGTGGCAGTGGCGTATGCCAATGGCTTTTTCGACGTTACAGCGCAGTATCCGCAATTAATCAGTAAAGACAATTTACGTTTATTCAGACGTGGTAACGTTTAATATTCTCGTGGATTAATGATTGCCGCCGCCACATCCACCGCAACAACTGCTACCATTATCTTGTTTTTTGGTAGTATTTTCAGCCTGAGATACTTTTTCTGTTGCAGAGTTCGAGTCTGTTACAGCAGTGTCCTGGGCTGTAGGTGCCACATTGCTAACTGGTTCAGCTTGCTTGGCTGGCTTGAAAATACCGCTAATTGAAAAACTCATGGTGATACCTCGTTATGGGAGCTGATTGTGTAATGTTGTGATGAGATCTAGTGGCCAAATTTAAACATGTTTTTTATTTGCATGTTTAAATTGTATAAGGCTTACTTTTTTAGTCAAGTGTTATCTGCCGCAATAAGCTCGACCTGCTTAAGATGTGTTGAGCATCACATTTAACTGCCGTGTTAATTAACGATAATCCAAGCAAACACCGCCTAGAGCCTTTGTTTTCATCTGAATGAGCGTGATAAACTGCCCATCCACATGTTTGGAGTTTTTATGTCTTTTGCAGATTTATCGTTACATCCCATATTGATTAATCGTCTAGCTGAATTGAAATATCAGCAACCTACGCCGATCCAACTACAGGCTATTCCGGTTATTTTAAGCGGTAAAGACGTGATGGCGGGGGCGCAAACGGGCACCGGGAAAACGGCTGCATTTGCATTACCGTTACTGCATCAACTATTGACTCATAAAGATGCTCTAGTCGCTCAGCCAGATACTCAACATATTCATTTAACCCCTATTACCGCGCTTGTATTGGTCCCAACTCGAGAGTTAGCCCAGCAAGTGCACAGTAGTATTGAGCAATATGCTTATGGCAGTTCAGTCACTAGCGTGATGGTTTATGGCGGGGTTAGCATTGGCGAACAAATCCGTCAGCTAGCCAATGGCACCCATATTTTGGTGGCGACCCCCGGACGGTTATTAGACTTGTTACGTAAGCGTGCGTTGTCATTGTCGCAATTAACTCATTTGGTATTTGATGAAGCCGATCGCATGCTGGACATGGGCTTTAAAGATGAAATTGTCGAGGTGCTTAAGCGTTTACCAAGTACACGACAAACATTACTATTTTCAGCCACCTTAGATGACCGTATGCTCAGTTTTAGCCGACGCTTATTACGCTCACCACAAGTGATTGAAGTGGCTCAGCGAAATACCACCGCCAGCAGTATTGTTGAGCGAGTGTTTAATGTCGACGCTAACCGAAAATGCGCCATGCTGTGTCATTTAATCAGCCAAGAAGGTTGGCAGCAAAGCTTAATATTTAGCCGCACCAAACAAGGTGCTGATGCACTGGTAAAGCAAATGAATCAAGCTGGTGTAGCGGCTGAAGCATTTCATGCTGACTTATCTCAAGCAGTACGTGAACAAGTATTAGCAGCATTTAAAGCCGGTGATGTGGCCGCGTTAGTCGCCACCGATGTGGCTGCTAGAGGGTTAGATATTAACGAGTTGAATTATGTCGTTAATATGGAGTTACCGTTTCAAGTTGAAGACTACGTACACCGAATTGGCCGCACAGGCAGAGCAGGTAAAGCTGGGCAAGCTATTACATTATTAAGCATCGATGACGAGCCATTATTAACTAAACTAGAAGCCTTTTTAGACCGACGTTTACCACAGCAATGGCTGGCAGGTTTTGAGCCAGACCTTGATTTAATTGCTCCAGTTACCCGTAAAACAACCAAATCTGCATTAAAACAACAAGCACGTAAAAAGGCATTAGCGGCATCTTCGCGTGGTAAAAAACGCTAACATGAGTTTTATATTAATTCCATCACACATGACAGTGTGGTGAGTGTCTTTTTACTGCCACATTAATGTCATCTAGTTTGAACCGAGTTGTCACATTAGACGCTTATCTTAACTGACAAATAATTATACCTATATTTGATCCGTTATTTTCAGAGCATATCTAAGGACAATTTATGAGCAAGGCGACATTTGATCCAACTCGTTTTAACAACAGTAAAAATACCCCCTTCAATGAAGTGATGGATAATCATCTATCACGTCGTAATTTTGTTAAGCGTGGTTTAGGCCTTAGTGCTATGACGGCGTTTGGTGGCTTCGGATTAAGTGCTTGTGGCTCTGACAATGACACCGTTGCAGAAACGCCAACAACGCCGATCACGCCAACAGCACCAACAAAAAGTTCTGCAGTATTAGGTTTTGAGTCTATTGCCGGTTCTAAAACCGATGCAGTTGCGGTAGCTGCTGGTTATTCAGCTTATGTGTTAGCACCTTGGGGAACACCCTTAAATTCGAAAGCTGCAGCGTGGAAAGCCGATGGCAGTAATACTGCTATCGATCAGGAAAACTCAGTAGGTATGCATCATGATGGTATGCATTTCTTCCCGTTGAATGATTCGGCAGATGACGGTTTATTGTGTATTAACCACGAATACATTGACCAGGATGCTTTACATCCAACAGGCCCAACGTTTGATGCTGATGGTAAGCGCACTGTAATTGATGAAATCCGCAAAGAAATCAACGCCCATGGTATTTCAGTTGTACGTATTAAATTAGTTTCTGGACGATGGCAAGTGGTCGAAAACGACAGCCATAACCGTCGTTTTACCGGTGCAACCGTGATGGATATTGCTGGCCCACTAGCGTACAGCTCATACCTTGAAACGCGTTATTCGCCCGATGGCAGCCAAGCGCGCGGTACCTTAAATAACTGTGGTAATGGTTATACGCCTTGGGGCACTTATTTAACATGTGAAGAAAACTGGCCTGGTTACTTTGTTAATAAAGGCACCTTAACGCAAGAGCAAACCCGCATTGGTATTTCGACTTCTGACACTCGTTATGGCTGGAGCCACTTAGCGGGTGATGACGATGAACGTTTAGACGAATTTGCTCGTTTTGATGTGACGCCAACGGGCTCAAGTGCGACTAATGATTACCGTAACGAAGCTAATGGCCATGGTTATATTGTTGAAATTGATCCATACAATCCCAACTCGCGCGCTATTAAGCGTACTGCATTAGGTCGCTTCCGCCACGAGGGTTGTGCCTTTGGTAAACTTGAAGAAGGCAAACCAATCACATTTTATTCAGGCCACGATTCACGTTTTGAATATCTGTATAAGTTTGTTTCTGACGCAGCATGGGATCCAGCAGATGCTAACAGTACTAACCGCTTAACAGTTGGCGATAAGTACATGAATGCCGGAACCTTATATGCGGCTAAGTTTACCGAAGACGGTGTCGGTGAATGGTTACCGCTAACGTTAGATGGGGTGACTGCCGACGGAAGCACGCTTGCGAGCAGCTTTGACTCACAAGCCGCGATTATATTAAATACTGCTGGCGCTGCTGACTTAGTGGGTGCTACACCAATGGATCGCCCAGAATGGACAACTGTCGATCCATTTACAGGTACGGTATACCTAACGTTAACCAACAACAGTAAGCGTACCGACAGCACCAACCCTGCTAACCCACGTTTAAATAACAACTTTGGTCATATTATCCGTTGGGATGAAGGTGATGCAGCAACGGAATTTAGCTGGGATATCTTTATATTCGGTTCACCTGCAGATGGTGATGCTGAGACTAACTTATCTGGCTTAACTGACTTAAACCAGTTTGCTAGTCCAGACGGTTTGGCGTTCGATCAACGTGGTATTTTGTGGGTGCAAACCGACAATGGTGCCTCTGAAGTTACCGAAGAAACCAACGATCAAATGTTAGCGATTGTGCCATCAACGATGGTAGATGCAGACGGTAACCAACAAGTGGTAACGGCTGAAAACCAAACTCAGCTTAAGCGTTTCTTTGTTGGCCCTAACGGCTGTGAAGTGACTGGTTTTGCCATGTCGCCAGACTACACCGCAATGTTTGCCAATATTCAGCATCCTGGCAACTGGCCATACTCTGATAGAGCAGATGAAGAAACGCCCGCAGGCACAACGGTTCGTCCACGTGCAGCTACAGTGATGTTTATTAAAGATGACGGCGGTGAAATCGGCGTTTAATGTAAGCCACTTTCTCTGGAAGTCATTAACCTTGCTTTAGTCTTGTTTATGGCTTTAAAAGCGTATATTAACCCTGATAGACTTGTTCTATCAGGGTTTTACTTTTTTCTGTGTACAAAATCTAATGATCAGTTCTAATTACCAGTTCTAATTACCAGTTCTAATTACCAGCTTTAATTATTAATAGTCTATTTACAAGGACAGCCATGCTAAATGGAATTCATCACGTCGCGATTATCTGTGCCGATTACCCACGTTCAAAAGCATTTTATACGCAAGTTTTAGGGTTAAAAGTTATTGCTGAGCATTACCGCGAAGCACGGGATTCTTACAAGCTTGACTTAGCTTTGCCCGATGGTAGCCAAATTGAGCTATTTTCATTTAATGGTGCGCCGCCAAGACCCAGTTATCCTGAAGCCCAGGGCTTACGTCATTTAGCATTCAAAGTCGATGATATCGATGCTGTCGTGGCTCATTTGCAGCAAAACCAAATATCAGTCGAACCCATTCGTATTGACGAATATACCGGCAAACAATATACCTTTTTTAGCGATCCAGACGGTTTACCGTTAGAGCTTTATCAAGTCAGTTAATCTATGTCAACCAGGCCGCTGTTTCTGAGTGGTATTCAAGCTGTTATTAATGAAGCTTTTTATCAATAAGCGCGGTTATCAATAACGGCTACCTATCTGCTTATTGCCTCCTTTGTTAGCTAAATCTCTTATTTAATAAATCTTTACACAAATGATAATGATTTGCATTTGCGATCTTTGTTTCATTTATGTAAAGTGCATCACATAAATGAAATTTAGTTAACGCTTATTAATAACAGGATGATGTTAAGCATGAAGTCGAGTAATTACAGTAGGTTATCGTTAGGTGCTCAAGCCGTTGCTGCAGCATTAGTATTCAGTAGCCCAGCGCTATATGCTGCAGACACCAAAAATGAAACTTGCGATAAGGATATATTGGCGAAATGTAAACCCGCGCAAACGGACGAATCAATAGAGCGAATTCGTGTTCATGGTGTGCAAAACTCGGTTTACATGTTTAATAACTCAGCCGACAAACGCCGAATGGCTGCACTTGTCGATACGCCTCAAGTGATTACCGTGTTAACTCAAGACCAAATTCAAGAGTCAGGAAATACGGACTTAAAAGACATTTTGTCAGCTCAAGCGGGTGTCACCCTTGGTACGGGTGAAAACGGTAATGCATTCGGTGATCGTTATATTATCCGTGGTCACGAAGCACGTAGCGACGTGTTTGTAGATGGACTTCGCGACCCTGGCATGACCACTCGTGAAAGTTTTGCCACCGAGCGAGTTGAAATTACCAAAGGTCCAAGTTCAACATTTGCTGGCCGTGGTTCATCAGGTGGTGCCATTAACAGTGTGACTAAAAAAGCCTCAGTAGCTTACGATTTTGGCCGCGTCGATCTCGGTATTGGTACTGACGATCACACTCGTCTAACGGTGGACTATAACTTACCGATATCAGACAAAGTGGCAGTACGCCTTAACGGCTTAACCGCTGAAGAAGACAAGCCGGGCCGCGAAGGCGTTACGAGTGAACGCCAAGGTGTTCAGTTATCGGGTGTGTATGAAGCCACCGATGCATTGTCATTTACCGCCGATGGTTACTACCTAGACGCGAAAGATGTGCCAGATTTAGGCAGTTATTTTGATCGAGATACTCGTAAGCCGCTAGAAGATATTCCTGTTTATGCTCAAGATGGTGACTTTCTAAATTCTAAGGTCACCACGTTTACCTTACGTACCGAATATGAGTTAAATGACAGCATTACGTTGTACAACGCCACACGCGTTGGACATACCGAAAATGGCTATATTACAACCGGTATGGGCGGCACAACGCGGGCAGATACCGACCCAACAGCGCCTGGTGCCAGCACCTTAACGCTTAGTACTCACCAAGGTAACCAAGATGTTGATTATGTCAGCACTCAATTCAACTTATTTTGGAACACTCAAGCACTGGGTTTTAATCACAAGTTAGTATTTGGCCTTGAATACACAGATGAAAATGTTGATAACGGCGTATATAGCATCACCAACAACAATGATGGAAATTGTTTGACCAATGGTCGCGGTGGCGTATCAGAGTCTTATTGTATTATTGATGGTGACGGCAATACTGTCGACAATATCGGCCAGTTAATGAATCGCAGCTATGTTGATGGTGGATCAGATGCGATATACGACATCGAAACCGTGTCGGCATACATGATGGATACGGTTGAATTGACCGATCAGTTAGCACTATTCTTTGGTTTTAGACAAGACAGCTTTGATTACAGTAACAACACAACAGGTCGCGATGGTGAAGTGGATTATGCCTATTCCGATACCATGTATAACGGTAATATTGGCTTAGTTTATGACTTGTCTGAAGATGCCAATATCTACGCCAACTACAGTACTGCAACCAACATCAACGGCGGTGAGTCTGACTTAGGTGCTAACTGTGGTTACGGTGGTATTTGTGGTACACAAGAGCAAGCTGCTGAAGCCGATGCCGAAATCGTTGAAAACCTAGAGCTTGGCACCAAGTGGATGTTGTTTGACGACAAAATGATGTTTTCAGCATCAATCTTCCAAATCACTAAAAGTGACGTAATGGAAAGTGTTGGCGACAGTTACTCAACTTTGGGGACACTTAATACCGGTAAAAACCGCGTTAAAGGTATTGAGTTTGGTATGGTCGGCAATATTACTGACAAACTCAGCATACAATTCTCGGCTGCCAAAATGGATTCCGAAATTTTAGAATCTTACAATCCAGCTAATATTGGTTTAGTACTGAGTAACTTTGCTGATGAAAGCGCTTATTTGCAACTGCGTTATGAGCTAACAGAGTCATTCGTATTTGGTGGTAGTTACACTTATCAAAGTGAAATGTATGGTGGACAACCAGACACTGCAGCAGGTTATGATAGCGACAATAGCCGTTACAGCATTGTGGTGCCTAACTATCAAGTAGTTGATTTATTTGCCAGTTACAATGCCACCGAAGATTTAACTTTCCGTGTCAACGTAGGTAACATATTGAACGAAGAATACTGGACGGCAGCTTATCGTTCTGGCTCATTTATGTACTTAGGTGACGCCCGTAATGCTAAATTGTCGATGACATATGAGTTTTAATTAAAGGTATTTGCATGATTGTTATTGAACAAATTCTCTCGAAACAGGATGTCGGTGCTTATCGTCAGCAACTGGCTGAATGTCCGTGGGGCGACGGTCGTAAAACCGCAATGGGGATGGCGGCGTCGGTTAAAAATAACAATCAAGCAGATGCGCAACACGCTAATGTGCGCCAACTGGCTAATCAACTACTGGCGCGTATTGGCGAAACGCCTAAAATTGTATCAGCGGCGTTACCGCATAAGATATTTCCGCCGTGCTTTAATCGTTACAGCGAAACTGAAGAGTATGGTTACCATGTCGATGCAGCCATCATGCGGATCCCTAATACCTCAGAAGTGATCCGCAGTGATGTATCCATGACGGTATTTTTGAGTGAACCCGAAGAGTATGACGGTGGTGAGTTAGTTATTGCCACTGAATTTGGCCAGCAGCAAATTAAATTACCTGCAGGATACGCCGTAGTATACCCGTCGAGTAGTTTGCATAAAGTGACCGCGGTAACCCGAGGGCAACGCGTAGCAGCTATTACCTGGATTCAAAGTATGGTTGCCGATGTCACTTTACGACAAACCTTGTATCAGCTCGATCAAAGTATTCAAAACTTGATCAAAACCAACAACACTGACCGCGCTGAGCTAGATAACCTGCATAATGTGTATCACAATTTAATTAGACAGTTTACCCAGCTGTAATCGCTCTAGTGGGCTTTGAATGACGGGGTAATAATGGTTGGTTTTGAATTGTTAGCTTGTCTTAATACCAATTAAAATCAATTGGTAAAAATAGTTAAGCGAAGGTGACTCAAAAAATGGTGATTCAAAAAAATGAGACTCAATAAAGGGACGAGGTTACAAACAGCGGTATCTTCTGTCGAATAGACGGTGACAGTACGGTTGCTAACGCGTGCTATCACCGTAATTTTATTAACTTACCACCATTTGACCGGTATAAAGTATAAAGTTACGTAATAATATGACGCCCAATAAACTCAGACATGCTGTTCCGGCAACATAGGAAAACTTGCGTTTTGAAGTGGCGGTCATAAATAAGTTCATCGCTAATGGGGCCGACAATCCTAGTCCCATAATGCCGAACCAGAATACAAATCCCCAAAAGCCTACTCCGATAGCATTGAATGCCGCAACCTTGCTTTGGCCACCACTGAAGACCAATCCTAGGAAGAAGGTGAACATAAGGAGTATCTCGCCTAAAATCAATGGGATCTCTATTTTATGAATAAAACGTACTTCAGCACCATTGGGATTGCCTTTGAGTAACACACCACCTAATAGTGATGCAGCGGCACCTGAAGACAAGCCAGAAGCTAAAAATAGTAAGGGTAATACTCCGGTATTCCACATTGGGAAGTGAGGCTGAGCCGATAATAAAAATCCGGTATAGGCACCTAGCGACACTGAGAAAATCACTAGTAAACCGGTTATACCTGCTTCATATCGCGCTAGCAGCCTGGTTAACGTACAGGCGATTGGTAAATGTTTTTCACAAAATTTATCAATGGGTTGTCTGAATGTTACTGCAATCCAAGCATACATAAATACTTGATATAGCATTAAGATAATCACACCCATCGACATCACCGACGTAGGATTGTAAAACACTAGAATCTTCCAAAAGTCCCAAGGTTTTGTTAAATCTAATACCAACACTCCTAAGCCAGCTAAAACGGAAATTGCCGCAATAATACAAGCAGCTATAATAAATCCAGACTGATATGCTTTCTCTTTTAAGCAAAAATGTTTCAATAAAACAGCGAAGAACATGGCGCCTGCGGATGCCCCGGCTAAAAATAGGTATATTGCAATGGGCCAGTGCCAAACCAATGTATCAAAATGAAAAGCACTCATAATATAATCTCCCCTTGTTTCGCTTTGATACTAAATATTTTAGGTCGGGTACCTAAATCTTGCTTAAAGCGCTCAGTCGGATTCGCCTTTAATAGCGCAACCAGTTCAGACTCGGGATCTTTAAGATTGCCAAACACTAATGCTTTTGTCGGACATATTTCTACACAGGCAGGTTGTTTACCCTGTTTGAGATTAGTTTCACGGCAGAAGTCACATTTGTCGGCAGCTTTAGTAACAGGATTAATAAAACGCACTTCATAAGGGCAGGCCGCAATACAGTATTGGCAACCGACACATTTATCTGCATTTACTGCAACAATACCGGTTTCTTTATTAATAAAGGCGGCCCCGGTTGGACAAACAGAAACGCAAGGTGCGTTCTCGCAATGTTCACAAGAATGTCGAGAAAAATGATAAAACTGATTAGGGTATTCTCCAAACGGCCCAGTTCTTTCAATGCTTAGTCGTGTGACACCTTCAGGTACATGATTCACTTCTCGACATGCTTCAACACAGGCATTACAGCCAATGCATTTAGTTTCATCATTTAACAAAGCGTACTTTATGTTGTTTATAGCGGGTTCCATTTCGGCATTGGCATGATTACCACTGAGTGGATATACCGACACGCCTGCAACCAATGCGCAGGTGCTTTTAAGGAAATGCCTTCTTGAGTTTTCCATGATTACTTACCTCTGTACCGTGTGACAATTTCGGCACACATTACTGCGATCTTTTGATCCTAAGCCCATTATGGGGTCAGATTCAGGATGCAGTTTATGGCAAGATGTACAACTCACTTTTTGAGCATGTACGTTGTGAGTCCACTCTGCTTGGGATATCTTTTTAGGCGAATGGCATTTCAAACAAACGTCATTTTTAGCGTCTATTGTAATGTCGTTTCCCGCGGAAAATACCATCAGGTCATTGGGTTTTTTAGGGTGATTTCCTTGCTCACCATGGCATGATGAACTACAGCTCATTTTTAGCTGTGCTTGGGCATGGTGGCCTAGCATTGCACCATTGCGTTTATGGCATCTCATACATGAGTCATTGTTAATTTTCTCAGTAGAGTCAGCGCTATTTGCTCCCTGACTAATAAGGGCAAACGACAATACGCCTACACTTAACATCAGTAGCCAGTTATTCCGGGACATAATCAGTCCTCTCTACAATCATGGATTATCAAAAAATATCGGGTGAAAACAGATTGTCTTCACCCGACAGGGTCTTCATACCGGTAGGGATAGCTTTAACATTTGCATGTCGTAAGGTTTGCCTCGAACGATTTCAACTAATTTAACGTTGAATTTTTCAAACAAACTTTTTGCGTTAGCATCATCTTGTTGACTGAAATCAGAGATAACCAATTTCACTTCCGACGAGTCATGATCTATCACGACATAATCGAATCGTGTATGGTTTTCGGCTGCGGTTTGGGCATCCATTTCGAATACGGTATCGATTGGAACGTTGCAACAAACATCATATTTGCCGCCCACCATTGTTTTTAGTGATTTTAAAAAGTTAAAGCTCTGAGTATCAAAAAGCATTTTTTTGAACTTAATTGAGTGCTCTTCAGTGTCAGTTTTGAAGAACTTTATACAAGTCATAATGAAAATTACTAATATAAAGGGAACCACAATAAACAGCACAGAGTACACAAATGCATAACTTAAAAAGACTGAAGTAATCATATTATCCTCCAAAAAATCGTTTTTAATTTATTGTTTTATGAATTAAACATACGTCATTGACGTACGATCAATATTATCCTTATATTTTGGTTTTTAATTGATCGTAATCAATTAAATGATGTGCTTTTAATTTATTCGATCGTAGTTATGATTTAGGTCTTATTGTTTTTTTCTGCATTTTAAGTTGATATATATTTGAAATAAACAAAGTTGATTTGAAAGTTATTAAGTTTGAATTTGAATTTTTAAAATATTGATATGTTGAAATTTAATAAATCAATATGTGAATATCTGTTTTCTCGAAATTCTAGTTGTTTAATTGGATATTACAATACATGAAATTAGCTTTTACTAAACATTGCTCCAATCGATGGAAGCATTCTATGTGAAATAAGTAGTGTTAGAAAATTATTTTTATGATCTGGAATAAGTAATCATTGAATACTTAAAATAACATTATGAACTCTTTTGAAAAGCGTTAGAATGCTAGGTTATATACCTAAAATGGAGTATCTAAGATGAAGCCAATTGACTTAGATAAATTAGATTTATTAACACTATCTATATTAGTGAGTCTTTATGAAAATAAATCAGCGACGCATGTTTCTAGAATATTAGATGTGCCAGCTTCGAAGATAAGTCGTTGTTTACACACAGCAAGACTAATATTTGGTGATGAGCTGTTTATTAGACGGAAATACGGATTAGTCCCAAATGATTATGCGGGAAAAATTTATCCCATTGCTAAAGAAATAGTGGACTGTGCTAAAAACTTCAATCGAGTTAATAGTGCTGAACAATCGCATAATCGATACTTTGAATTAGTCATTCCTGGAATGATTGCTTATGCCTATCCGCGAGCATTGATGAAATCCATTAAAGAACATAATAAAAATATCCATATTAATGTGAGTAGCTGGAATAGTCATTCTCTGGAAAGCGTGATTAGCGATCCACACAGTATTGTGATGTGTTGCTGCAAAGGCCCTGAAGAGATCCTCTGTTTTGACCAAAAATTACAGGTTGAAGTGCTTGCGACAATGAACCGACAATACTTACTCAGCTGCAGAAAGCACCCTATATTAAAGCAAGACATCTCTCTAGAAACCATTGCTAAATACCCATATATCAATACGCTTATTGGTATCCAGGCCCCCATACTCAACCCATTCCAGGAGTATTGTCAGGCTAAGGATTTATCTCTGAATACCGAAATGACCATTACCAGCGTGTCTTCTTTATTTGATTACCTCTCAGACTGTCAGTCATTGGCAATAACACCCTACAAAGCAGTGTATGACATGTTAGATGATGACTCTGGTTTACATGCTTGCCAGTTATCTGAGTACGAATGCAATCGTCTATTTGAGGTTGTAGAGCCATTAAAATTGGTTTTAGTCACTCATCCTAGTGTTGACAATGAAGATGCAGCATGGTTAAAAAAGCAAATTCGTGAATTAACCCATGAGCTAATTTAATATAAAACGAGTTAATATGAAGGTTCGCATTATTGCCTAATGAGTGAAATTATAAT
>NZ_JACJDU010000050.1:0-31846 GCF_014163715.1 Shewanella sp. SR44-4
TGGCTATGGTTTTATAACAATGAAAGACCCAATACAGCAATTGGTGGTGTCCCACCAAAGCAAAAACTGGCACTAGTGGCCTAAGTCTCTACTTTTGACCTCAGCTAAAAATGGGGAGATTACCAGACGGTCGAAACGGCGATGTAATAGTTGCCAATTTTAATGGCGAGTTTGTCTGCAAGATTCTAGATACCAAGCTGCGTGTTCTCCATTCCTCTAATCAACAATACCAACCTGTCACAATTCATGAATACGATTATTTTAGTATTGAAGGCGTAGTCACACGTTCTATTCGTTGCCACCGTCAAAGCCCTTTGTTGTGGGGTAATTAGATGTTTGCTCTAGTTGACGCGAATAGCTTCTATTGCAGTGCAGAACAAGTCTTTCGCCCTGATTGGCGTGGTAAGCCTGTTATTGTGTTGAGTAACAACGATGGGATGATTGTTGCTGCTAATCGTCAAGCTAAAGAGGCTGGAATTGGGAAGTTTCTACCTTACTTTCAAGTTAAAGCCTTATGCGCCAAACGTGGTGTTATTGTCTGTTCCTCAAACTATGAACTTTATGCTGACTTATCTAGCAAAATGATGGATATCATTGGCCGCTTTGCCCCTGAGCAACATGTCTACTCTATTGATGAAAGCTTCCTCTCTTTTAAAAACTGCTATCCCGCTATCAAATGCCTCCTTACGCAAGGCCAGTTAATCCGCCGTGCTGTGTGGAAAGAAGCGCGGCTAGCAGTCTGTGTGGGTATTGGTGAAACGCTTACTCTTTCTAAAATAGCCAACCATGCAGCTAAGAAGATTGAGGGCTACAAAGGAGTTTGTTTCATTAGTAATGAGCAAGAGCGTATAGCTATTTTAAAGCAGCTTGCTGTAGGGGATGTATGGGGGATAGGCCGCCGAATAAGTAAGAAGCTTGAATTAATGAATATCCGTACTGCGTTTCAACTTGCGTCTATGCCGCCGACACTGGCAAGAAAGCAATTTAGTATTGAAATAGAACGTACCGTTCGTGAGCTTAACGGCCAAGCCTGTAAAATATGGGATGAGTCGAGGGCAGATAAAAAGCAGATATTTTCGACTAGAAGCGTAGGTGAGCGCATCACAGATTATTCGTCGTTATTACAAGCATTGAGTAAGCATGTTGCTATCGCAGCGAGTAAAGCACGTAAGCAAGGTTCAAACTGCAAGACCTTGCTGATTTTTGCCAGTAATTCACCCCATGATGAACGGCCTGTAAGCTATAAAGCTATTGTACATTTTCCATGTCCAACCAACTGCACTGTTGAGCTAACCAAAGCTATGAGTGAGGCCGCACCAAAGCTATTTCGTGAGTTCGTACATTATTACAAAATCGGTATAGGGCTTATCGATTTAGCTAGCGAAAAACATAACCAATTCGATTTATTTAACCCTTCAAAGGCTAATCCCGCTTTGATGAATACGCTAGATGACATTAACCAACGCTATGGCAGTGATACGATGTTTCTAGCAGCTCAAGGCATAGAGCACAAGTGGTCAATGCGCCGTGATTTGCTAACGCCACAATACACAACCAAATGGTTCAGTGTACCCAGCATTAAGTGCTAACTAGGTTTTTGCTTTGATTAATGTTTTCACTGTTAGTATCACTCATATGCTTGGTTTAATTAGATAAATCAGACATTAGCTAATCACTGTTCCTTAGCTTGAAGCATTCGATGAACCTTCTTAAAATTGGTCTACCTTTCTTTTTACTGGCTTTTAGCTCAACAGCTATTGCAGCTGGAAATACGCGGCTTAGGAGGAGTTATTTATGTGCATATATGCTATGAGTATTGATTTTAAGGGCTTCTACAATACATATGGTCTAATAACAACATGTATTATATTGGAGCGTTTATTAATAACATGAATTTTAATGTGTAATCAGTAGTCCTTCACTGCTAAAAGATTGCTTCGTGTTTAAGTTAACTTACGTGAATAAAGTAATAATAAAAATTTGTTCCAGTCACTGTAATTGACCTGGTCAACTGAATTCGGACAACCTAGTTAAGTTCCTTAAGCTACATCCTTCAAATGCTTATCCATACGTTCAAACTCATTGGGACTTTGATAATTGAGGTAAGAATGCATTCGTTGGCTGTTGTACCACATTGTGATGTAATTCAAGACATCTTGTTGAGCTGCATAGCGCGTTCGATAATTGCGCCAATGAACTCGTTCTTGCTTCAAGCTACCGAAAAAGCTTTCTACTACTGCATTATCCCAGCAACAGCCTTTTTTGCTCATACTGCCGACAAACTTATGTAGCCTCAGTATCCGTCTGTATTGGTGGCTCGCATATTGAACGCCTTGATCTGAGTGTATGATCAATCCGGCTTTTGGCTTTCGTTGCCATATTGCCATTGTTAGGGCATCACAAACCAACTGTGCTTTCATTCTGCTGCCCATACTCCAACCAACAACTTTACGCGAATAGAGATCGATTACGACCGCTAAATACAGCCATCCTTCAGAAGTCCATATGTACGTAATATCTTGCACCCACGCTTGATTAGCGCGCTGAACGTCGAAATCCTGCTTAAGTTCATTATCATATATAGGCTTCTTGTGGTCGCTGTTGGTTGTTGCCTTGTACTTCTTTTTATAGCGCACCCAAACGTTTGCTTCTTTCATCAACTGCGCTGTTTTCTTACGCCCAACAGGGTAATCAAGTGAATTCAAAGCCTTTCGAATACGTCTTTGTCCATAGGTGTTATCGCTAAACTCGGCGATATTCTTCACCCACTGCAACATCTCTTGATGCTCTGTATCAACAGGGGCCTGAGACTTCCGCTTTTGATAACTGTAGTAATTATTGTTTTTCACACCCAACACGTGACACATTAATATCACTGGCCAGATCTTCTTATTTTGGGCAATAAACGCGTATTTTATTTCGTTTCTTTGGCAAAGAAGACCGTCGCTTTTTTTAGTATTTCACGCTCCATTTCTAAACGCTTAACTTGTGCTTTTAGCTTGCGGATCTCTTCCTGCTCAGGCGTTAACTTGCCGTTACCTCTAAAAGCATGGCCATCATCATTTTCTGCTTCTTTTATCCATCGGCCAAGAAGCTGAGGTGTTACTTCTAAATTTCTAGCAGCTTCAGCAATACTGTAATTTTGCTCTCTAACTAATGCGATAGCATCAAGTTTGAATTCTTTTGAATAGGTTTTACGTGTTTTCATCTCAATCTCCAGTTAAATCAATTATGTCTTAACTGGGTTAGTCGTATCAATTAAACCACGTCAAATATTCTTCAATAATGAGCTAGCTAATGATGATGATCGTTAGCTGCAATCCGGTATGATGTGATTAAGTTGGCTTACTCAAGCTCGATATACCAGAAATCTCTATAAGAGAAACTGTTGCACTTACTTCAGCTCAGATTAATGGACAGTATTTATTTTGATAAAGTAACAAAATCAAGTTTTTGAAACGGAATGATGATACGTTAAGAGCTTGTATGTGAGTATTTTTGTTAAAAATGCTGCATTTACTTAAAACTTTGTACAGAGCCTGTACATATACCGTTCCAGCAAAACTAATGAATCCTAGTCAATGCATTTTATTAGCGATAACTTGTTTTCAGGCAGATTTTAATGTCATCGATGACTACCACTGTGAAGCGTTGCTATCGAATTGTACTTGAGTTCACCTCGTCATTCGCGAGTATTTAACTTTAATTTTAACTTTAAAATTTTATAGGCTCTTGTACATTCTTAAATAACAGGTTTAATATTCAGCGGGTAAAACACCGCCATCAGTCTTGAACAGAGTTAAATATGCATTGATTTTTTTATGGGGAATGTTAAAATCAAAATGTATCTAAATTGGGGTTAGCATGATTAAATTAGTATCGACAATTTTAATTTTTGTATGGGTTGTGTTTCAACCTATGACAAATATTGTCGATGCTCACCCGCTAAAAGCTTATGCTGAGATTTTATCAAGTACACCAATCGATAATAATGTATCAGTTATCAAAACACCTCCAGTTCATGATGTATCTACGACTGATATTCCTTCTTCAAATGAAATGTTTCACTGCCACCACCACAGTAGTCATTGCCATATCTATTTGTTAAGTGTCTATGAGGCTGAAACTGATATCCTCACAAAATACGCTCCATACAACTCATATTTATTTTCTATTCCAGAAACTCCTTTTTCAGCTTCAATTCGTCCTCCGATCGCCTAATTTTTATTCTAAGTCAATTTTTGCAAATGATAGAGTTTGCGCATTTTTATATCTTAAATAATTAGGTATTACAATATGTTAATGTTAAATCGTCCTCCAAAACTAGTTTTGGAGCTCTCGAGTCGTATTTATAATATACGGATTATTTCGTGTGTTTTCCTTGTGGCATTCTCCTTTACAATCAGCGCAGCAAGAGCATCATCGGCAGATCAAGCTATATCGCTGCCAACTGCAATGCAGCGTTCACTATCACAAAATCCTTCTCTTAAATTTTTTCCGTATCGAATTGATGCTCTGAATGGTCAAATGGAAACTGCTAAATTATCACCTGCTTATGAATTAGGTTTTGATACTGAAAATGTTGGAGGAACTGGAAATTACAACGGTATTAGTGGAGCTGAGTTCACTATAGCTTTATCCTCAGTTTTTGAAATGGATAACAAGCGTTTAGCTAGAATTGGGACTGTATCTTCTGAATTGTCATTATTAGAAGCAAGCAGGCAGGTTGAGTCACTGGCTTTACTTGGTGATGTTACTCGTCGTTATGTTGATGTACTTGCTGCACAAGAACAAGTTGTTCTTGCACAGGAGGCTACTCAACTAAGCATTGATACTTTGGATATTGTAAAAAAACGCGCTGCTGCAGGTGCTACACCCGATGCAGAAGTTAAACGAGCATTAGCAGCCTTAGAGCAAGCCAGGCTATCATTATTTGCCGAACAGCAACGCTTATCTTACTTAAAAGTTTCGTTATCGAGTTTGTGGGGATCATCCTCACCTGACTTTGAGAATGTTGAGGGGAATTTATTTCAGTTTGGGGAAGATATCTCATTTGAACAATTGTTTGAAAGAGTCAAACTTAACCCTGCAATAGAGATTTTTGCATCAGAAGCTCGTTTAAAAGATGCTGAAATACGTGTTGCTAAAACACAGTCAAAATCTGACATTAGTTGGTCTGTGGGGGTTCGTCGAGCTCAAGATACAAACGATACAGCACTCGTAGCTGGCTTCAGTATGCCTTTATTTTCTGGCTCTAGGAATCAAGGTGCTATTTCAACAGCCATTGCAGAAAAAAATCAAGTATTCGTAAAACGTGATGTCATGTTATTGGATATGCATAATCAGTTATTTCGAGCTTTTTACAATAGAAAACAAGCTATTTTAGTCGTTAACTCATTGCGTTCCACCATCATCCCTTCTTTAGAGCAAGCACTGATTGAAACTCAAGATGCATATCAGCGTGGAAGGTACGGTTATCTGGATTATGTGAGCTCTCGTCAGGAGTTGTTAAGTGCAAGACGTACATTAATTGAAGCTGCAGGTTCAGCATTAACTTATGGTGCAGAAATCGAACAATTGACATCAGAGCCTTTAGCTAGCTCGCAATATAACGAGAACATCAAATTATCAGGAATATCTCAATGAAATTAATTTCTAGTTTTACAAAAGTTCTATTCTTAACCAGCTTCTTATTTTTTACAGGGTCTATTTTTGCAGAGTCTGGTCATGGAGATGAATCAGAACATGAAGAGGAAGGGCATATAGAATTATCTAACGAGCAAATACAGCATGCCGGAATAGTGGTTAGCACCGTTGGTGCCAATGTTATTCGTGATGTATTACCTGTTTATGGTTTGGTTGCTACTAATGCTGAAAGTTTGCAAGTGGTTAATGCCAGATTTGATGGTGTGGTACGTGATGTAAAGAAGAGCATCGGTGATCCGGTCCGTAAAGGTGAAACATTGTTAATTGTTGAAGCAAATGAAAGCTTGAAAAACTATTCAATAACTTCTGAAATTAATGGATATATCACACAGCGAAATATAAATATTGGAGAGAAAACAAATGAAACTCCTTTACTGGTGATTCAAGATTTTTCTACTGTTTGGGTAGAATTAAGCATATTTCCGAAGGATCTTCCTTTGGTCAAATTAAATCAGACGGTTAACATACAAAGTACTGATTTAAAAAATATTTCAGAAGGTAAAATTATTTATATTTCACCATTTGGACAAGTGCAAAGCCAAGCCACTAAAGCTCGTGTTCTACTTGAAAACAGCAACAACATTTGGAAGCCGGGCTTATTTGTTAATGCCAACATTACACTTGATGAAATAAATGCGCCAGTTTCTATACGTAATGAAGCAATACAAGTTATTGAAGATAAAAATGTAGTTTTTGTCAAAGGTGAATCTGGGTTTGAACCACGCGAAGTGAGCCTTGGTCGAACAGATGGTCAATATAGTGAAGTTCTAACGGGTTTGTCGGTTGGTGAAATGTATGTGAGTAACAATAGCTTTGTTTTGAAGTCTGAGTTGGGGAAAGAGGATGCTGAACATGGGCATTAAATTTTTTATGCGTCTTCGTTTACCTTTATACCTTATTTATGTTTTTAAATTTAGACATAATCGGTTGTGTGCTTCAAATAGGAGTTTTAAATGATTGATAAACTCATTCAATTTTCCATAACCCGCCGGTGGTTGGTTATGTTTTTTGTTTTGCTAACGGGTGCACTAGGCGTTTGGAATTATCAACATCTTCCTATTGATGCTGTACCTGATATTACCAATGTTCAAGTTCAAATTAACACAGAAGCACCTGGGTATTCACCACTAGAAGTTGAGCAGCGAGTCACCTATTTGGTTGAAATGTCAATTGCAGGTTTACCTTATGTTGAGAGTACTAGATCGCTATCTCGTTACGCACTCTCACAAGTTACTGTTGTGTTTGAGAAAGGAACTGATATTTATTTTGCTCGGAATCTTATTAACGAACGTTTGCAACAAGCTAAAAGTGAGATGCCGTCAGGTATTGAGCCCGTAATGGGACCTGTTGCAACTGGATTAGGTGAAATCTTTCACTATTCAGTTCATGCAGCGCCAGGGGCTTTGCAAGCAGATGGACAACCTTACGATGCAACAGCTTTGCGTACATTGCAAGATTGGGTTATTCGTCCTCAATTGCGTTTGGTTGAGGGGGTTACTGAAGTAAATACAATCGGAGGGTATGAAAAGGAGTTTCATATTACACCAGAACCTTCAAAGCTATTGGCTTACCAAATTAGTTTTGATGATTTAGTCGCTGCGTTGCAGAAAAATAATTCGAATGTAGGTGCTGGGTATATAGAGAAAAATGGTGAACAATATTTGATCCGTGCTCCAGGTCAGGTTACTGATATTTCATCGATTAAGCAGATCATTGTTGCTCGTAGGGATGGAATTCCTATTACCGTAGGTGATGTTGCAGAGATTGGGTTTGGTAAACAGCTTAGAACTGGTGCTGCAACTCGCGATGGCGAAGAAACTGTGTTGGGCACAGCTGTTATGTTGCTTGGCGGAAATAGTAGAACTGTTTCTCAGGCAGTATCAGCAAAATTGCTTGAGATTAATAAAACTCTTCCAGAAGGTGTGATTGCTGAACCAGTTTACGATCGTACTGTATTGGTAGATAAGACGATTGCAACAGTTCAGACCAATTTAGCTGAAGGTGCTGTGTTGGTCATTGTCGTTCTTCTCGTTATGCTGGGTAATGTTAGGGCTGCTTTATTAACTGCCATGGTGATCCCTTTATCGATGTTGATGTTGATGACTGGCATGGTAGAAACCAAAGTAAGCGCAAATCTCATGAGTCTAGGTGCACTTGATTTTGGGTTAATTGTTGACGGTGCTGTAATCATAGTTGAGAACTGTATTTTAAGGCTGGCAGGAAGACAGCATCACCTGGGGCGAATATTGACATTGGATGAACGTTTTCAGACCGTCTTTACGGCTACCCGTGAAGTGTTTACTCCAAGTCTGATAAGTGTTTTAGTTGTTATTATGGTCAATTTGCCAATTTTGGCGCTGACAGGTGTCGAAGGTAAAATGTTTACTCCAATGGCAATGGCCGTAATCATGGCTTTATTGTCTGCACTTGTATTGTCTCTCACTTTTGTTCCTGCGGCAGTCGCTTTGTTTATGACAGGCCACATAGAAGAAAAAGACAACTTTATCGTCAGTCAATCTAAACGATTATATCTGCCAATTTTGTCGATTGTGTTGAGATTCCGAGTACTTGTAATTTCAATAGCATTGATATTTGTGATTTTAGTCGGATTTGTTGCAACAAAAATGGGAACCGAGTTTGTTCCTAATCTTGATGAGGGCGATATTGCGATCCAAGCACTTCGAATTCCAGGGACCAGTTTAACTCAATCATTAGATATGCAGTTTAAGTTGGAGAAGGCAATTCTAGAGATTCCGGAGGTTAAAACTTATTTCTCGAGAGTTGGTACTGCAGAGGTTGCGAGTGATCCTATGGGGCCAAATATATCTGATGGTTATGTGATGCTTAAGGATCATAGTGAGTGGCCAAATCCTGAAAAGACTAAGGCTCAACTTTTAGAAGAAATAAGTGAAAAACTAGCCTTACTACCAGGTAATGCTTTCGAAATAAGCCAACCTATTCAACTTCGGTTTAACGAATTGATTTCAGGTGTCAGATCTGATTTAGGTATAAAAATTTTTGGAGATGATTTATCTAAATTACTGAGTTCAGGTGCTGAAATAGCAAAAGTGTTAAGTAGTATTGAAGGGGCTGAAGGCGTAAAAGTAGAGCAAGTTTCTGGATTACCCATCTTATCAATTGATGCTGACAGAGCTGCTATGTACCGTTTAGGCTTAAACGTCTCGGATGTCCAAGATGTAGTTGCTGCTGCAACGGGAGGTGAGAGTGCTGGCTTGATTTTTGATGGTGATCAACGTTTATCAATCGTTGTAAGGGTTGATGAGAGGGTTCGAGGAAATTTAGAAGCGTTAGAGCGTTTACCTATTCCGTTACCTGAAGGTGGTTATGTACCATTAAGAGAAGTCGCTAAACTTACTTTAGCACCTGGCCCTAATCAGATTTCACGTGAAAATGGAAAACGAAGATTGGTCGTTAGCGCGAACGTCCGTGGTAGAGATCTAGGCGGATTTGTTGCAGAAGTACAAAGTAAGGTTGCTGAGCAAGTCAAATTATCTCCAGGATATTGGTTAGAATACGGTGGTACTTTTGAGCAATTACAATCTGCTTCTGATCGTTTAACTATACTTGTGCCTATAACATTGATAATGATATTTGCTCTTTTAATGATGACATTTGGCTCCGCAAAAGACGCAGCTTTAGTCTTTAGTGGAGTACCACTAGCCCTTACTGGAGGCGTCATAGCTTTATGGTTGCGTGATATCCCTCTATCTATTACAGCTGGTGTAGGTTTTATTACTTTGTGCGGCGTTTCTGTTTTGACGGGGGTTATGATGGTATCTGCATTTAAAGATGAACTGGATCGTGGAAGTCCTATCGATCAAGCTATTCAAACTGGTGCAATGTTGCGATTAAGACCAATTATGATGGTTGCACTTGTTGCAGCATTAGGGTTTTTACCAATGGCGCTTAATACTAGCACTGGTGCAGAAGTCCAGAGACCACTAGCTACAGTCGTTATTGGTGGGATCATTTCATCAACATTACTCACTTTATTAGTATTACCTGGCTTGTACAGACTTACTTGGCGAAAGACGAAACAGCTAAAATAGTAATTAAAATTTAAGTATGAAGAAGGGATTGCGGTGTTCGAGTTGTCCGTAATCCCTTTAAATATAATTTCAAATTGACAGGTAAAAATATGAAAAAAATTACTGCATTAATTCACCATGTAAGGTCTGCCGATGTTATACAAGCATTACAAGATTCTGGCTACGGAAATATATCAATATTTGATGTCAAAGGAACATTGAAAGCTCTTCGGGAAAGTGAGTTAGCATATTCTTCTGAAGCTGGTGTTACTATCTCTGAAGTTCAGCTATCTCTTATATGTGAAGATGAACAAGTAGATGAAGTTATATCAATTATTAGAAAAATAGGTAAAATTGGAACGGAAATTTCTGGGTGGGTTTACGTTAGTCCAATTGACACAATCCTTCCAATTGGTGGCATTTAGATACTTAGTTTAAAATAATAAGGGCATATTTATGAGATATTTATTTGCTTTTTTAGTTATCGTTACTTCTTTTAATTGTAATTATTCTTTTGCGCATCTAGATAGAATGAAAAGCATGGATCATTCAAGAAATAGTCATATGAATGAGAAGAAGGTAATTAGCATTACCATTAAAACAATAAATAAAATGACATTCAAAGATTTAGGTTATGAGGCTGGTAAGCTGCCATCTTCATGGGAAACCATTAACAATGCAGATGTAAATATTGTAAATGTTCATGAAGGAAGTTATGTCGTGAGTGCTACGAACTCACAAGTTAAACAGACATTATATTTTAGAATTGATGACGATGGTGATGTCGTTGCAGTATCTGAGAATAAGGGCTTTTAATAAGCGGTAAGTAATGAAATAGTGATTGTCAAACGACTACTTCTAATTGAAGTAGTCGCAACCATTGTTCTTACTAAATTAGGATAAGAACAAGGCGTCTAAAGGCGGCACTACCAACTTAGAAGCCTGTTGGTAATCATGGCAATTGCACCATCATCCTAATTGTTTACTATTACACATTATGAGAGTCTGAGTTAGTTAACTTGAAATGGTCGCATAATCATGTGAATCGCTTTGGTAATGGTGTCCCAGTGTTCATTCGTTGAGTGTAAAAACATCTGCACATAGCCAAAACTCAAACGCGATTATCCTGACTTACAATACATCCTCATTAGCGAAAGTACTATTAGCTACACTTATGATGACCAATCAATAAAGTAGGAGGTCACCATGGTCTCATCAAACAAAAAAAATCATAGCGGAGTCAAAAAGCCTTTTCGGCTCGAAGAGATTTGGCGTATTCGAACTAGGCTAGAAATAGAAAATAGCCTTATGCAACTAGCGTTACTCAATTTGGCAATCGATAGTAAACTCAGAGCAAGTGACCTACTTCCTCTGAGGGTTTGTGATATATCGTCACAAGAACGAATGTTTGCAAGAGTTAAGCTTATTCAGCAGAAAACGGATGTTGAAGTCCAGTTTGAAGTCACTGCTAGAACTCAACAAAGTCTGATGAAATGGATTTTTGTCGCAGCTCTAAAGACAAGTGATTATTTATTTCCAAGCTTAATACGAAATGAGCAACCGATTAGCTATTCGTATTATCGTTCTCTTGTCAGGTCGTGGGCATCAAATATTGGTCTAGATCCTAACTTGTATGGGACTCACTCAATGAGACGAACCAAAGCAACATTAGTCTATGCAAAAACTAAGGATATTCGAGCCGTCCAACTTTTACTCGGACATACTAGAGTAGACAACACAATTCGTTATCTTGGTGTTGAATTGGAGGATGCTCTTACACTTTCAGAATCTACTGATTGTTAATACGGTATGCCCCCAGAACCTAAGGCTATTTTTCGTGGTATTCTGACTATTAATCAATGACTTATAGTATCTTTGGGTCATATATATGTAAAGAATTTATTGATTGAAACTAATCACTAAAAACACCTGTATATCGAGCTTTGCTATACTTATTATAATGCAAACCATATATTTTAGAGTATAAAATCTAACTCACTTTTGTCCAGAAATGAGCCTAGACACATAAATTATTTACGCTCTATTACGTTTAGATTTTGATAATGAATGTGATGGCACATACTTCCTTCAACTGACTATGAATTTAATACTAGGTTTTATTTACGCTATTGAAGAAGTCAGTATTGGTCCGGAAAGTAAGATATATAAGAGAAGACTAAGAGCTATTTCCCAGTAAGAAAAGTAACAAAATCATAAAGACTCTTTAGTTGTGGCTGATGATTGACCTCTTTTGGTTTTTGGCACGTTATATGCAAGGCTGCCAATTAACCATAATGGATCAGGGTATCTGCTCATATTTTGATTTAATGATAATCATCATTAACATGGCTTACTATCTTTTTGGTCGTAGAGGCTCCCAAGTAAATGGGAGCCTGACTCATTTAGCTAGCCGCCATGGTGTCCGTGATGACCACCATTGCCGTTACCGCACTCATGTACTGTCTGCTGGCCTCCCTGTGTTCCTGCTTCTATAGTGATTGAACCAGAATCTTTAAACATAACAAATTGGCCACTAGTCATATCATCGGTGACGGGGTCATCTAAATGACCTAAGCAGCTGTAGCCGACCCGATAGTTTCCAGCTGGCAAATAACCCATGGCAAAGTGCCAGTTGCCGTCAATATCCTGCATCATAGGACTTACCGCAGTCGGTAGAGTTACCGCCTCAGGAGGATTGGTTCTCATATCTGTCATTTGATCAATATTAGTTACCTCTTCAGGATACAGATAGGCCATGTGACTAAATTGTCCCCCGATCGGAGTCCGGTCTGAATAAGTTGTCTCGCAATCGGCAATCCATTGAGGATCTACTTCACCCAGCAAGTGGCCCATATAGCGATTATCAACGGACCACATCGCTTGATGACCTAAATGGTATTCACCTTGTTGATATGACAGGCCACGATACAAGTCAATTTCCATAGTGATGGAAATATGCTGGCCAGCTACTATTTCAAAATCTGAAACTGGAAGTTGTCCATCGGCTACATACAAACCGTGTCGACCCTGGCCATCTTCAACATAGCAGCCGTCATTGCCATCGCCCTGTTGGATGGTGACATAGGCATCATGGTACTGACCCAGAGGTAAGTCTATATTATCGACTACAAGATGGCTGTCCATCCCCTGAAAGTCGAGTAGATTAAACGTCATATCCTGTAAATCATGTCTATGGATTACGCCCTCAGCATCAGTCATGACCAGTTCCCCCATGACCATACCAACATGAGAAACTCCAACCATAGGTGAATCAGAAATAGCTAAAGAGAATTGCCCCTGAGGTAATACTTGTTCTGCTACCGTCACAGTAGTATTTGAATCACTCCCGCATGCGCTAAGTAAAAAAATCGAGGATAACAACATTGTTCTACAAATCGTCATAAAGCCGCCCTGAGTATATGAAATTAATCTAATAATACCCATTAAGAGGTATTCCTGGTGGTTTGTTGGAGATAAATGTGACTCAGAACAATGTATAAAATTAAGCCAGTGCTGTTAATGAATGAAAAACGTAATATTTTCATTCAACTACAAATTGTCTATGTTTTAAAAGTTCAAAATGTAATATTAATAGTAAAAATTTTCAATTTAAGTATTTGCTAATCAAATACATAAAGTTATTATTGGTTGTTGCATACAACGTGTTCTATTGTTCAAAAAATCTTGACTGTGAGTTTTTTAGAATGCTTTTCGTATTTTGGGGTATGTACGGTTTTAGACAAAATACAGTATTCAAAGACGTGGGGTTAGGGGGGGTAACCATGTTATGAAATTAAATCATTCAGAGAACGCATAATTTATTACTGGAAATAGATAGTAAGTTGACTCTTTTAATAGACCTAGGATTGTGACTTATGTCATGGAATTAGATTCTAAAATTTGCTAAGGTTAATAACATAATTCAACTGGGTACAATTGCATGACTAAGATTTTGTTAAATTTAGCAGTTATATTGGCATTAATAACACAGTTATTAATGCCAAATAATGCTATGTCTAGCGAAATGTCCGAATCAAGTATGCAAACTAGCTCTATGTCACATTCAGTTATGATGGACAATGATTGTGATGATACCGATAACTGTTGTCCCGAAGATTCAAGCCACTGTATTAGCCATTGCCATGCAGTCGCTAATGCATTTGTTTTGTTATCAGATTCAAATTTAGTTAATGATCTATTCACAAGTTCTAAAGTTAACTCGACTTTATGGATATCAACTCCGGCTTCGCTTGGAAGTCAAAATCCCCCTCCAATTGCTTAATTCTTTATTTTAATTAACCACCTATATTAATTTATAAAGATTTTCGTTGCTCGTTTACTTATGAGCATCATAAAGCATCTGGAGTTTCTCATGAAAAAATTTATCGCAATTACACTTTTATCTGCTGTCAGTTCTATGTCTATGGCCGCCACTATTTCATTGCCGGACTATTTAGTATTTACATCCATTGATGGGCAGCCAACTGATCGGTCGAGCACAATTGATATCAAACAAGGACAGCATTTAGTCGAATTACGTTTTTTTGAAGTATTCACTGCGGGAGCAGATGATACAAACTTTGTTAAGTCAGACTCATTATATTGGAGTTTAAATTTAACAAATGATGAAGATATTCAGGTTAGTACAAAGGATATTTTATCTGCGAAAAATGCAAAAAGCTTCATTTCATCTCCAGTCATAACTCTTAATAGTGCAAGTATGAGTAATGAAACTGTCACCTTAGTAAATCACGAAGAATTGATGGCTATTATCATGAAGCAACATAGAAAAATGATGAGTCATTAGCACCACTGTGAGGGTGCTATTAATCTGCACCCTCAATTTATAAATAGACTACTAAAAAGTGGACGAGTCATCGAACCGCAAATTGGTGTCTGAAAATAAATTTAGTGTTTTCAGAGGTTTTATGAAGGTTAATCAATTAGCTAAAAAACTCAATGTAACCAGTGACACTGTTAGATTTTATACTCGTATAGGTCTACTCTCTCCCTGTAAGTCACCTGATAATGGATATAAATATTATGGCGAGAAAGATTTGAGCCGTATGCAATTTATCATAAGTTCTCGTCAGCTTGATTTTTCGGTTGAAGACATTAAGTTGATTTTTTCTAACACTGACCATGGTGAAAGTGCGTGCCACCTTGTACGTGAATTAGTAAAACAAAAGTTAGATGAAACGGAAGAACAATTTAATAAAACAATGAAATTAAGAGCAAGACTTTTTCAGGCAGTTGAACAATGGTCAACTATGCCAGATAACTTGCCTACAGGAAATATGGTTTGTCATTTGATTGAAAGTACGCATCAAGCTGATACTCAGACAACAACAGTTACTCAGCTTGACCACATTATATTAGCGTCAACGGAGGTTAAGTAATGAATCAAACAAAAAACTCACTTATGCAACTCAATATCCTCGGCGCAGGCTGCGCGAGTTGTGTTGGCAAAATTGAAAAAGCGATTAACAGCGTAGAAGGCGTTGATTCGGCCGAGATGAATTTTGCGGACAGAACGGTACTGGTTAACGGTAAAGCATCTGCCGAGTTGATTATAAAAGCGGTCGAAAGCGCTGGTTACAATGCCTCTCAAATAAAGGCGGAGTCGGCAGAAGATGTCATGAACGAGAAAGAACAGGCTGATTTGCAACATTATAAAAGTTTATTACGCCATACCATTATCGCTCTGTCCGTCGGTATTCCGTTGATGATTTATGGACTGTTTATTGGCGAAATGACGGTATCAACCCTATTAGAACAAGTGGTGTGGGGACTGGTTGGTGTGGTGACTCTTGCGATTATGCTGATATCAGGTAGGCATTTTTATATCGGTGCATGGAAATCATTTTTAAACCATAACGCCAATATGGATACCCTCATTGCCTTAGGTACCGGTACTGCTTGGGTTTACTCTATGTTGATAGTTGCATTTCCACAATTATTTCCCGAGATGGCAAGGCATGTTTACTTTGAAGCGACCGCAATGATTATTGGTTTAATTAATCTTGGTTTAGCACTAGAAGTTAAAGCGCGCGGTAAAACCTCTGAAGCGATTAAGCGTCTCATTGGTTTGCAAGCTAAAACTGCTCGGGTTATCCGTGATGGAAAAGACCTCGACATCGATATTGCTCATGTATTACTTAATGATCACGTTAAAGTTCGCCCTGGCGAAAAAATCCCAGTTGATGGGGTGGTTATTGAAGGTAACAGCACCATTGATGAATCAATGTTGACTGGTGAGCCAATGCCTGTTGAAAAAGTGATCGGTGACGATGTGGTCACTGGCACCTTGAATAAATCAGGCTCGATCATATTTAAAGCCACTCGTGTAGGTAAAGATACTGCACTGGCGCGCATTATTAGTATGGTCAAACGGGCGCAAAACTCTAAGCCGCCGATTGGACGTTTAGCTGATGTTATAGCCGCTTACTTTGTGCCCGCCATTATGATCATCGCTACAGTCAGTGCCATGGTGTGGTTTAACTTTGGCCCTGAGCCGTCGAGTGTATTTGCCATCGTGTCTGCAACAACAGTATTAATTATTGCTTGTCCTTGTGCGTTAGGACTCGCAACGCCAATGTCAGTGATGGTCGGCGTTGGTAAGGCGGCTGAATCGGGAGTGCTTATTCGGAACGGTGAAGCATTGCAAACCGCGTCTAAAATAACCGCCATGGTATTGGATAAAACCGGCACCATTACCGAAGGTAAACCGCAAGTTACCGATATTATTTTGGTTAATACAGACAGTGAAGAGCAGGTACTTGCCTTGTCTGCTGGAATTGAAAGTCACTCCGAACATCCACTCGCGCAAGCGATTGTTGAAAGTGCGAATGATAGAGGTATTGAAGCCATTAACACTGAGCACTTCAATGCCATTTCAGGTAAAGGTGTAGAAGCTGAAGTGGATGGCCAGATATTATTATTTGGTAATCTAAAATTAATGCAAGACAAAAATATTGATATTGGATTCAATGAAGCTAAGGCCCAAGTGTTAGCTGAAAATGCTAAAACACCAATGTATTTAGCGCTTGCAGGGCAATTACTGGCCATTATTGCGGTATCAGATCCGATAAAGCCTGATTCAATCGAAGCGATTGCGAGACTGAAACGCAGTGGCATCAAAGTGATAATGTTAACCGGGGACAATAAAGCGACCGCCGCCGCAGTGGCTAAAAAAGTCGGTATTGATGATTTTTTCGCAGAAGTCATGCCAGAAGATAAAGCCAATAAAGTGGCTGAACTTCAGCAACAAAATGAAGTGGTTGGTATGACCGGCGATGGGATTAATGACGCCCCCGCATTAGCGTTAGCCGATGTTGGCTTTGCTATTGGAACAGGCACTGATGTGGCGATAGAAAGCGCTGATATTACCTTAATGCGCGGATCACTTCATGGCTTAGCCGATGCGATAGCCATTAGTAAAGCAACGCTGCGCAACATTAAACAAAACTTGTTTGGCGCGTTTATTTACAACGTCGCGGGTATTCCCTTAGCAGCAGGTGTGCTTTTCCCTGTTTTTGGTATTTTGCTAAATCCAGTGATTGCCGGGGCTGCGATGGCCTTTTCATCACTTACCGTAGTGAGTAACGCTAACCGTTTACGTTTGTTTAAAGCCAAAGAACACTAGGAGCTTCAATATGTTAATTAATTTACTGTGTATCGCATTAATCGGTTTTATCATTTGGTGGTTTTGGCTATATAAACCGACAAAGGATTCTAGTGTTGACGCTAGTACATTGATACTGGTTAAAGACGGTGTGTATACGCCTGCACGAATTAAAATTTCGGCTAATACACCAACAGAGATAACTTTTTTACGCCAAGATAAATCCGGATGTTCAGCCACAGTCCTGCTACCCGACTTGGAGATTAGCCAGGATTTAGCGCTGGATAAGCCCACGACGATATCATTACCGGCTCTGGAAAAGGGTGAGTATCCATTTCATTGTCAGATGCAAATGTATAAAGGTGTATTGATTGTTGAGTAAACACTAGATATCCATGCGTATTTTTCAATATGTTGGTATCAATGATGAAGATAATAGCAGTATTAAAATGAGCCTTTTTGAACTTTGCAATCAATATCTTGATTCTAACCTAAGCTGTTTACTGTCTAGGTTAGAAAATTGGCCATTTTTTGTTAATTACTTTTTACCTAAATCATCAGAAAAATGATGAGTTAATGATTAAGAGAGACATTATGAGTGATTTTGAACATAGACCGGGCGTTAAAGAAGCCACTTTAGTTGTCAGAAACCTAAGATTAACTGGAGTAGATAATCAAAATTTAGAAGCATTAAAGACTGAGATAGACAAACTGTTTGGCATAGAAGAAGTGATTTATAATGACAAATCGGGATCTATTTATCTAACCTATGATGCCAGCCATATCAATTTAGAAGGTATTGAAGCGGTTATCAGAAAGCATGGTGCTAATATTCATAACGATTGGTGGACTCATGTGAAGGAAAGTTACTACCAATTTGTGGATCAAAACATCAAAGATAATGCAAATCATCAACCACATAGTTGCCACAAACCCCCACCAGGATCCAAGATAAGTTAAGACAATTAGATGTTAATTTTTATCGATACTGACTATCTTTTAGTAAGAGCTTTCGAAGTGTGATCTATGTCAAGTATCAGTAGTTAAAAGTAAAAAAACACTACAGTTAACTAGGATGATTTAGTCAAGTTGAGTTAACATTAATAGCACTAATTATATTGGAGTTTTATCTTGAGTCGTATGCGAATTATCACAGTGATGCTTATCTTGATGACATTTGTCAGTCAAGCTTTTGCGTCTGTGATTTTGCCATGCCCCTCTGATATGAATTCAATGTTAAGTAAATCAAATCCAGTGAATACCGCTGCGACTAACGCTTGCCATCACCAATTAACATCAGATGCTGATGCCGTTAAAACATCTACCGCTGACATTCCTGATTGTTGTGATAATCAATGTGATTGTCCGATAGGTACTTGTTTTTCAATTGCCCTTGAAATGAAAATTGTCCAATCAATAACCATCTCAAGTTTGAGTAGTTTTATATCTGGTTTGACTCAAAATACGACTCCGCAATATAACTCTTCTTTATATCGTCCTCCAATATTGTCTTGTTAGATAGGAAAGGCTTGATCAATTTTTGATCGTCTTCCTGTTCATTTATCTTTTTTAAAATAAATTAACAAGATATTACCTTTGTTCGAATTCAATTCGAGAATTGGTGATTAATTTGGAGGCTTTATGTCTTTAATTTACAAGAAATTGGGTGAAATTTACACTCAATATATTCTAATAGTAGTGATGTCCTTTATTGGTATTAGCGCTGCGGTATATGCGGCAGAACCAGTACAGACATTATCACTGGAAGAAGCAGTTTATCTCTCTCAATCAAACGATCCCTGGTTAGTCAGTAATCAATTTCAACAAGATGCTATTCAATCAGAGAGTATCGCGGCAGGAACTTTACCAGATCCAAAAATCAGTGTTGGTTTAGCTAATTTGTCCATAAACACTTTTGATTTTGGACAAGAAGCAATGACTCAAATGAAAATTGGTGTCACTCAAATGTTTCCCCGTGGGGATAGCTTAAGTTTACGCCAACAACAACTTGAGTTAACGGCTGAGCAATATCCTTTCTTAAGACAAGATAGACGAGCAAAGTTAAGTGTCACCACAGCTCAAATTTGGTTTGATGTATATAAAGCGCAAGAGAGCATTGCACTGATTGAGCGCAATCGGAACTTATTTGAACAACTATCAGATGTTGTTAAAGCAGGGTATTCATCTGCTTTAGTTAAATCTAATCAGCAGGATATTATTCGTGCTCAGTTAGAGGTGACCCGTCTTGAAGATAAGCTGACCGTTTTGGCCCAGCAAGAAGATATGTTTAAACAGAAATTATCTGAATGGGTTGGTAAGGCATTTGTTGATGAATATCGAATAGGTCATGAACAAGATTATGAGCTGTTATTTTCGACGTTCACCGTCCCTAATATACTTCCTCAAATTAAACTAACGAATCCTAATCTTTATTTCGATGAGGAAAAAAGCCAACATTACCAACAGTCTCTGTATGAAGCGTTCTCTGTTCATCCACTCATTTCAGCATTGGAGCAAAGAATTGAGTCAAGCCGAAAAGGTGTCGAGTTAAAAAAGCAATTGTATAAGCCAGAATGGGGTGTAAATGCTGGATACAGTTATCGAGGCAATGATCCTATGGGTAATTCTCGCGATGATTTGCTATCAATTGGTGTGAGTTTTGATTTACCAATATTTACTTCGTCAAAACAAGACAAGCAAGTTCAAGCCGCTATTTATCAATCGGAATCAATTAAAACGGAAAAGTGGTTACTGCTTCGAAACATGATGGCGTCATACGGTACTGCGAAAGCGCAACTTCTTAAATTGGAACAACGTCAGACACTCTATAACGATTTTTTATTACCTCAAATGCAAGATCAAGCTGATGCGTCGCTAACGGCTTACACAAATGATAAGGGTGATTTCGCTGAAGTCGTACGTTCCCTCATTGCTCAATTAAATACTCAATTAGATGCTTTGGCCATTAACGTTGATTTACAGAAAGTTAAAGTTCAATTGAACTATTTTTTTACCCCTAAAGTGGGCCCAGTTAGCATCTCACATAAATCTTATGTTGATGGAGAAGTAAAATGAACAGCAATTTGAAAATGATCAGCATATTAGTTATCGGTATTCTTACTGGTATTAGTGCATCAATCCTATATACACCGCAGAATCAGATAACTTCAGAGGACAGTGCAAAAGCTAAGCCTTCATATTGGGTCGCACCTATGAATCCTAATTATCGTAGTGATAAACCTGGGAAATCACCAATGGGTATGGATCTTATACCTGTATACGAAGATGGCACCGATTCGACAGATTTTGGACCTGGTGCCATTAAAATATCACCTGCTGTGATTAATAAACTTGGTATGCGCACATCCGTAGCAACGCTTGGGACACTGGAAACTAGCATTAAAACAGTAGGATACGTTCAATACGATCAAGATCAACTTATTCATATTAATCCTAGAGTAGAAGGATGGATTGAAGAACTTTATGTCAAAGCTTCTGGTGATCCGGTCGTTAAAGGGCAACCAATATATTCAATTTACTCTCCAGCTTTAGTTAATGCACAAGAGGAAATGTTATTAGCTTTAAATCGAAAAGATCAGCGTTTGATTACTGCATCTGAAGAACGATTGAAAGCGCTATTAATACCAAACGCGGAGATTAAAGCGCTACGTAAGAATAGAACGGTCAAACAAAATATTACATTTTATGCCCCTCAAAGTGGTGTTATTGATAATTTGAATATAAGGGAGGGATCGTTTGTTAAACCGGGTATGACAATGTTTTCAGTTGGCTCATTATCACAAGTATGGGTTGAAGCTGAAGTTTTTGAACGTCAAGCAAACATGGTTAAAGTTGGGCAAACTGTTGAAATGAAATTAGATTACCTGCCAGGCCAATTTTGGCAAGGAAAAGTCGATTATGTCTACCCGACATTAGACAGTAAAACAAGAACGCTAAAAGTGAGATTGCGTTTCGATAATACCAATGCGGCATTAAAGCCAAATATGTTTGCTCAAGTGTCGATAAAAACACGAAGTGAAGAGGACGTATTACTGTTACCAAGGGAGGCTGTTATTAGAACAGGAAACTCTGATCGAGTTGTACTTGCCCTCGGTGAAGGTAAATATAAATCTGTAGCGGTAACGTTAGGGCGATTAGATGATGACAGCATTCAAATAGAGTCAGGACTGTACGAGGGAGATATTGTAGTCTCGTCTGCACAATTTTTATTGGATTCTGAATCAAATAAAACTTCTGATCTTAAACGTATGACAGCACCAGAAGATGAGCAAGAAAATATTCAAGCCATCACATCTGAAACCGCCTGGGTAGAGGCAAAAGTAAATGGTTTAATGGCTGCACATCGAATGATTAATGTGGACCATCAAGCTGTCAATGAATGGGAATGGCCACAAATGACCATGGACTTTACTGTTGATGACAGTGTGGATTTCTCTGTATTTACCGTTGGTGCTGTGCTTCATATTGAATTAGAAAAAACATCAGACGGCTTGGTCAAAGTGGTAAATATACACTATCCCAAAGATACTGATGATGTATCTAATACAACACATCAAACAGATCATTCAGGAATGGAGATGGGAGAATAACCATGATTGAATCAATAATACGATGGTCTGTAGCAAACAGATTTTTTGTTTTGCTCGCCAGTGCAATTCTCGTCGGCGCGGGTTTATTTTCACTTAAAAATACCCCTATTGATGCTTTGCCTGATTTATCTGATGTTCAGGTAATTATTAAAACAAGTTATCCAGGTCAAGCCCCACAAGTAGTTGAAGATCAAGTCACTTACCCTTTAACTACGGCTATGCTGTCTGTACCTGGTGCAGTAACGGTAAGGGGATTCTCTTTTTTTGGTGATTCATATGTCTATGTCATCTTCGATGAAGAAACCGATTTATATTGGGCTCGTAGTCGTGTGTTGGAATATCTTAGCCAAGTTGTTTCAACGTTACCTGATAATGCAAAGCCTCAATTAGGACCTGACGCAACTGGTGTGGGCTGGGTATATTTATATGCACTAGTTGATAGAACCGGTAAACACGATATTAGTGAGTTACGCAGCTTACAGGACTGGTTTTTAAAGTATGAATTACAAACAGTCCCTGGTGTTTCTGAAGTGAGTGCTCTAGGTGGGATGGTCAAACAGTATCAGATTAAGGTTGACCCAGATAAGTTGCGTGCATTTGGTATACCTTTAGCCGCTATTCAAATGGCGATTAACCGTGGTAATCAAGAAATTGGTGCCTCTGTAGTCGAAATCGCTGAAGCTGAATATATGGTTCGTGCCACAGGATATCTTGAGAATAAAGAGGACATCGGCAATATTCCTTTAGGCGTGAACAATAATGGCACACCATTACTGCTAAAAGATGTTGCGGATATAGGGACCGGACCGCAAATGCGACGAGGCGTCGTTGATCTAAATGGTGAAGGTGAGACTGTCGGTGGCATTATTGTGATGCGATTTGGTGAAAATGCCCAAAAGACTATTGATGGTGTGAAAGCTAAATTAGAGACACTGAAAAAAGGCCTTCCAGAGGGGGTGGAAGTGGTGACCGTTTACGATCGCAGCGGTTTAATTGAGAGAGCCGTATCAAACTTAGGGTTTAAACTACTAGAGGAGTTTTTAGTCGTAGCTTTAGTCTGTATGGTATTTTTGGCGCATGTAAGATCATCACTTGTTGCGATTGTTAGCTTACCAGTTGGTATTTTAACAGCATTTATTATTATGCACTTGCAGGGGTTAAATGCCAATATCATGTCTTTAGGTGGTATTGCTATTGCAATTGGTGCTATGGTCGATGGCGCCATTGTAATGATTGAAAATATGCATAAACATATGGAACGAACGCCATTGACGGCAGAAAACCGTTGGCAGGTTGTAGCGCGGTCTGCCAGCGAAGTTGGCCCGGCATTGTTTTTTAGTTTACTTATTATTACTGTTAGTTTTTTACCGGTATTTACCCTCGAAGCACAGGAGGGAAGGATGTTTTCACCGCTTGCGTTTACTAAAACTTACGCAATGGCTGCATCGGCAGCGTTAGCTATTACCTTAGTGCCAGTGCTAATGGGATACTTTATTCGGGGAAAAGTGCTTCCTGAACACAAAAACCCCGTTAATCGATTGTTAACTGCTGTATATATGCCAGTGTTGAAAAAAGTATTGGCTTTCCCGAAAATAACCCTCCTATTTGCGTTATTTGTGTTGGCAATTGGTGTGTGGCCGTTAAATAAAATTGGTAGTGAGTTTATGCCTCCATTAGATGAAGGCGATCTAATGTATATGCCGACCACTTACCCTGGTATTTCTATTGGTAAAGCTCGCCAATTAGTGCAACAAATGGATAAGTTAATTTACACAGTACCCGAGGTTAAAACCGTATTTGGCAAGGTTGGCCGAGCAGACTCTGCAACGGATCCTGCACCTCTAACAATGGTGGAAACGTTTATTCAGCTTAAGCCCAAAAGTGAGTGGAGAGAAGGACTGACGACTGAGAGTTTAAAACAAGAATTAGACTCATTAGTAAAGTTACCCGGTGTGACGAACGCATGGGTAATGCCAATTAAAACCCGAATTGACATGTTGGCGACAGGGATTAAAACGCCTGTAGGGATTAAAATTGCAGGTCCTAGCCTCAAGGAAATTGAGAAAATTGGTAAACAATTAGAGGAAATCCTTAAAGATGTTAAAGGGACTGCGTCAGTATACGCTGAGAGGGTTGCAGGTGGACGTTATATTAAAGTTGATATCCAGAGGGAGAATGCTGCTCGGTATGGTTTAAATATAGCGGATGTTCAACAAGTTGTGGCTACAGCGATCGGTGGTATGAATATTTCACAAACAGTTGAAGGCTTAGAACGATATCCAATTAATTTACGCTATCCTCAGGATTATCGAAATTCTCCTGAAGCATTAGCTTTATTGCCTATCGTCACTCCGCAAGGTTTGAGGATTTCTTTAGGGGATGTAGCGGATATCGTTATCGAAAATGGACCACCAGGTATTAAAAGTGAAAATGCTCGTCTTAATGGTTGGGCTTATATCGATATTGAAGATGTCGATATCGGTAGTTATGTTGAAATAGCCCAAAAAGTTGTTAGTGATAAATTGGTATTACCTGCCGGTTACTCTATTACCTGGGCAGGTCAATATGAGTATATGGAAAGAGCAAAAGCGAAGCTTACTTACGTAGTACCATTGACTTTGTTTATTATCGTTATTTTATTGTTCATGAATTTCCGCAATGCTGTTGAAGTAGGAATTATTGTAGGAACATTGCCTTTTGCAATGGTGGGCAGTATTTGGTTAATGTATATACAAGGTTTTAATTTTTCAGTTGCTGTAGGGGTAGGTTTTATAGCATTGGCGGGTGTCGCTGTCGAAATTGGCGTCATTATGCTTGTCTATTTAAACCAAGCCTATAGAGAAGCGATTGATCATAGTTCACAGCAGCTAGAAAAATTTGATGAACTAAAGTTGATTCAATCCGTTATTCAAGGTGCAGGTATGCGTGTACGTCCTGTAATGATGACCGCAGCAGCAATCATTGCTGGATTATTACCTATACTTTATGGTACTGGAACAGGTTCCGAGGTGATGAGTCGAATTGCTGCGCCAATGGTCGGCGGAATGGTCAGTGCAATCATACTGACACTATTAATTGTTCCTGTTGTGTTCTTTTTATGGCGTCGTGCTCAATTGAGACATGAGGAACGATAGTGTTGAGTTGATTAAAAAATGATGCAGATAAAAGTATCTGCATCGTTATTTTTATATTAGATTGATTTTTATTTTCATTTAATTATGTTTTTCAAATGAATTTTCATTGCTAAATGCAGTATTTTTCACTAATATTATTCTATAATCATTGGAGATATATTTTGCGTAGAGTCCATTTAATCATGATGTTTGTTTTACTGACGTTTGTCGGTCAAACTTTTGCGTCTGTGATTATGCCTGGTACTATGCCAATGAGTTCAATGACGACTTCAAATATGCCTGCTGAAAATGGCAAAGCATGTCATGACGCTAGTATGCAAATGAACATGGATATGAACGATGGTGCGGATGATAATTGCTGCGCCCAAGCGTGCCATTGTCCTGTCGGCTCATGTTTATCCATCGCTTTAACGATGGCCATGCCAACGCTTAAATCAGAAGTCAGCTTAGTTAATTCTGCAACAATGTTTACCTCAGCACTAATGCCCCAGTATTTTTCATCTTTATACCGTCCTCCAATATTTGCCTAACATAGGCACAGTTACGCCTCTTTTTTGCTAACTGTCCTAGCCAATCATGTAGTTTCAATTTTTTAACTTTTTTCGGTTAATAAACTGACATTAAACCGCGTTGTTTAATGTGACGAAATTTGATTTGGAGGCAATATTATGTCTGCTCTATATCGCAATTCTATTCGTTTTTTTCGTGTCATAGGTACTATTTTTATTCTGCAAATTATGGGAGGGATGTTACCTGCCCATGCAGCGGAGCCCGGCACTACGGCGCCATTACTCACTGTTTATAAAGATGCCAATTGTGGCTGTTGTGAGAAATGGCTTACGCATATTAGTGAGCGTGGATTTAATGTTGATGCCCACAATATTAACAACCTTTATGAGTTTAAACAGTCAAAGGGTATTCCTGCTTCAATGCAATCTTGCCATACCGCTGTGTCATCTCAAGGTTATGTGTTTGAAGGGCATATCCCTGCAAAATTCATTAGTCGTTTTTTAGCCTCCCCCCCTAAAGATGCTATCGGCCTAACCGTACCCGCTATGCCTGTGGGCAGCCCTGGTATGGAGTACCAAGATAAATTTATGGCATACCAAGTCTTACTGTTGAAAAATGATGGCAGTAGTCAGGTATACGCCCAAGTGAACTCGCTTGAGGAGTCTGTGCAATGAAATCTCAATACATGATAAAACCCATGATTCAAACGACAAACAGTGAACTCAACAACAGCCGACGCCGGTTTGTGTTTGGTGCATCCGCCATGTTGGCATTGATGTCGATCCCTTTCCCTAAAAATGCCTTTGCCAATGCGTTAAGCCAATCGTTGAGCCAGCTCTCTGGCAAAGTGTTTGACTTATCAATTGACTATAAAATGGTTAATTTTACCGGGAAATCTGCTCGAGCCACTGTGGTCAACCAATTGCTGCCCGCGCCGTTATTGCGCTGGAAAGAAGGTGAAACAGTCACCTTAAGAGTAAAAAATAACCTCGACCATGATAGCTCTATTCACTGGCACGGTATTATTTTACCCACCGAAATGGACGGTGTGCCTGGCTTTAGCTTTGATGGCATTAAACCCGGTGAAACATTTGAGTATCAATTTACCGTCCAGCAAAGTGGCACATATTGGTATCACAGTCATTCAGGCTATCAAGAACAAACCGGTTTATTCGGTGCTATTGTGATTGATCCTGCGACCCCCGATCCGGTCATATATGACCGTGACTATGTGATCATGCTGTCTGATTGGTCTGACGAAGCCCCTGAAAACATTTATGCCAAATTAAAGAAACAAGCCGATTACTATAATTACCGTGAGCGTACGGTAATGGATTTTTTCTCTGACGTGAATAAAAATGGCTTAGCCAATACGTGGAACGCTCGTTCGATGTGGAATAACGCGCGCATGAGTGACAGAGACATATCTGATGTTACGGGTTCAACTTACACCTATTTAATGAATGGCAATCCTCCGCAACAGGGCTGGCAAGGATTGTTTGAACAAGGTGAAAAAGTGCGCTTACGCTTTATAAATAGTTCTGCGATGACCATATTTGATGTACGTATACCGGGTCTCAAAATGAGTGTTGTTGCCAGTGATGGTCAGAACATTCAACCGGTTTCTGTGGATGAATTTCGAATCGGTGTTGCTGAAACCTATGATGTGGTTATTGAGCCAGAGGTTGATAATGCCTATTGTATTTTCGCTCAAAGTATTGACCGCACCGGCTTTACGGTAGGTAACCTTACCTCAGATGCCAGTTTACATGCTCCTATTCCCCCAATGGATCCAAGGCCAGTCCTTGGCCACAGTGATATGGGCATGGATATGAGTGATATGGATATGAGCGGTATGGATCATAGCAAAATGGACATGGGCGCTGGTGATATGTCAGGCATGGATCACAGCAAGATGGCTATGGGTGGCGGTGATATGTCAGGCATGGATCACAGCAAGATGGCTATGGACGGCGGTGATATGCCTGGCATGGATCATAGCAAGATGGCTATGGGCAGCGGTGATATGTCAGGCATGGATCACAGCAAGATGGCTATGGGTGGCGGTGATATGTCAGGCATGGATCACAGCAAAATGGCCATGGACGCTGCGAAAGCGACAGTCTCAGGACTAGGGCTTGCAGGCTTTGGCAGTAACAATGAAATTAAACACATTGACACCGAGTTCGGCCCACAAGTGGATATGCGTGCAGATGCGCCAAAAAGTGGTTTACACGATCCCGGGATTGGATTGCGTGACCATCAACAACAATTTAATCGCAAAGTATTAACTTATGGCGATATTAAAGGCTTACATCCTACCTACGACACGCGCCAACCTAGCCGCGAAATTCAACTGCATTTAACCGGCAATATGAACCGATATATGTGGTCTGTGAATGGGGTGAAATTTATGGACGCCGCGCCATTAGAGTTTGAATACGGAGAAAGACTGCGGATCACCTTAGTGAACGACACGATGATGACTCACCCTATGCATTTGCATGGTATGTGGAGTGAGTTAGAGACAGGCGACCCTGATTTTATTCCCCGAAAGCACACGGTATTAGTTCAGCCGGGCTCTAAGATCAGTTACTTAGTCACCGCCGATGCAAAAGGGCAATGGGCATATCATTGCCACTTGTTATTCCACATGCCAGGCATGTTCAGAAAAGTCGTGGTGAAATAAGGGGAATACAGATGAATAAAACGAATTTAGTGGCATTGGGACTGTTGAGTCTGAGCGCCTCATTGGCTAGCTCAGCTGTGTTTGCCGGCGGTAATGATGATCCTCTATTAACAAAAGTCATGCTGGATCAATTTGAAAAAGGCGTGGATCCGCAAGATCCCACCCAGTTTAGTGCACAAGCCTGGTTAGGTTACGATTTGAATAAGTTGTGGCTTAAAACCGAAGGTGAATATTCAAATAGTGATAAGCAAGACCTTGAAATTCAGGCTCTTTACAGTAAGCCCATCGCACCTTACTGGGATGTACAATTCGGTATTAAAACCGATATCAAACCGACGCCGACTCGTAATTGGGCTGTGATTGGGGTTCAAGGGTTAGCGCCATATTTTTTTGATATTGATGCGGCCTTATTCATCGGTGAACAAGGCCGTACGGCCATGCGTTTGAGTGCGGAATATGAACTGTTAATCACTCAAAAATTGATACTTACACCTGAAGTAGAAGTAAATTTATTTGGTAAGGACGATGCTGAACTTGGAATAGGCTCAGGCTTATCTGACGTCAGTGCAGGGCTGCGATTGAGATACGAGATTGTTCGAGAGTTCGCACCCTATATCGGTGTGGATTGGCGTCAGAAACTCGGTAATACCGCCGATTACGCCCGAAGTGAAGGGGAAGATACACAAGAAACCCAGTTTGTTATTGGTTTTAGAGCTTGGTTCTAAGACCTCGTTCGTACACTGAGTTATAAGCTTGGCGCCAAGATGTTAGCTAAGCCAATATTAATCATTTATGTAAACCGTTTTTCGATCGTTAAACAATATAAAAGGAAATATCATGAAATTATTTAACAACGTTTTAGTCGTAACAAGTCTATTCCTGAGTGCTTCAGCATTTGCTCATGTCGGACTGAGCAGTTCTATGCCCGCTAACGGTGCCATGCTAAGTCAAGCCCCAACAACGCTTGAACTGACCTTTACGGCTCCGGTACGTTTGGTCAAATTAACAATGCAAGATGAGAAGCAGCAAAGCGTACCGCTAACATTACCTTCAAGTGCGACCAGCCAAGCAGCATTTTCATTCGCTCTACCAGCATTAAACGCAGCTAATTACACAGTTAACTGGATGATCATGGGTGACGACGGTCATAAGATGAAAGGCAACATGAGCTTTATGCTTCACGACTCTGGCATGAACACTCGCAGTGCACCGCCTATGACAATGGAGCATGAGACTAGCGAGCACACTGCACATCAATAAGTGGATGAGTAAACATGATATTAACCGTATTTGAAATATCGGTGTTGATATCTAAATGGGTTATCTATCTGAGTGTTGCCGCCGTTATTGGCGGCACATTGATGCAATATCTCATTAAGGGTCAACCGAACCTTGGTATTAGCGTTGCAAAATATACCGGCGTAGGTGCCGTTTTGGGGGTGATTGCCGTCAGTATCAATTATTTTGCTCAAGTAGGGGCTTTTGCTGAAAGTGGCTTGATGGGAATATTTGATGCGCAGATGCATGCTTTTCTTTGGCCAACCCAGGTAGGGCAAACGGTGCTTTGGCGCTTAATCGGTTTTGGGTTAATGCTAGTGGCTAGTGGTTTACTGTTACATAAGAACCGTTATATCAAAACGTTTTCTGCGGTATTAGCGATTCTCAGCTGTCTGTTAATTGCTGTCACGTTTACTTTTATTGGCCATAGCACTGAACTGGGATTGCTTGCTCAAGGCTTAATATTGATACACGTGTTGATCATTGGCAGTTGGATAGGCGCTTTTTATCCATTATGGAAATTATGCAGCACCGATGACAACATCGTCATAAAAAATGTCATGGATACATTTGGTCGTTTAGGCATAGTGATTGTCATTCTAGTGTTGCTTTCAGGCATGGGAATGGTGTGGATGTTGTTTGATAGTCCCACTGAATTAATCAGTTCCGATTATGGTATTGCGGTCACCATCAAGCTCTGTTTGGTGGCTATCATTTTGCTTATAGCAGCATGGCATAAATTGGTTTTAGTACCGAAATTAACGATTGCGAACCCATCACTCGCAAAACAAAAACTACAAAAATCGATTGGATTAGAGGCATTAATAGCAGTACTGATATTAGCGACAACAGCGGTACTTTCGAGCGTGCTAGGTCCTATGAGCCTTGGATAATCACTATAGATTAACAGAGAGATAAAAATGAAAAATAGACCTTTAACAATACTCATAACCACCGGGATATTACTGATGTCCGCAGGACAAAGCTCATTGAGCTTCGCTCATGGTGATGAAACTCACCCTATAGAACAAAAAGCGTTTATCGGTGTTGATTCCGCCGCGGGTAATGTCGTCAAACAATTTCATGCTGCATTACAAACGGGCAATGAGGCTATTGTTAGGCAGTCATTAGCAGCCAATGTGCAAATTTATGAAGGTGGAAAAGTAGAACGTTCACTTACGGATTATGCCAATCATCACATGCTTGCGGATATGGCCTACTTAAAAGGGTTAACCATAACGCCAAAAGAACACCAAATAACGATTACAGGTGACATTGCTATTTCAACGTCAATAAGTCACGCCCAAGGTGAATATAAAGGTAAAAGTATTGACTCAATGACCATGGAAACGCTTGTGTTAATTAAACAAGCGGATGGTCATTGGAAAATAACCCACGTGCACTGGTCGTAACTAATAAAAGTTTCATCAACCAGATAAGGGATTATCTTGAGCTTCTTTGTAGGTGCTCCCAAGAAAACCACAAAGACTCGGATCATGTTAATGCATGATATTTTATGGAAAAGGATTTCCATTTTTTTATATAAAAAAAGACCGGAATAACTCCAGTCTTATTTTGATTTTGCATTCAAATATTAACTTTCAATAAGTTGCATAGTAGTAATGCAAGTTCTATCGTTATTGAAAGTAGACAGTACCTCTCTCGCCACTCTTTCGCTTCCGTCTTTTGCTTTATGATAAATATTGAATGCTAAGTTTTTATCTTTTGGAACCCAAAAGTCTATAAATCCATCACGTTGTGTCGTCACTTTTTTGTCTATTAATGTTTCACCTGTATCAGTATCAATCATGACAACTTTCATTACTTGATTTTTTATCTCACCGGTACAACCTGTTAAAACATGATTAGTACATGGATGAGAGCTATTAATGTACGGAGCTATTGAAAGAAAGAATTGATCTTTTGGTATTGCTACAGAACTACTTTTACCATCTGAGAAAGTTGCAACTATTCTATTGGGTAAAACTTTTATCATTATCCCTTCATTATTTTTGTATAGTGTATGTGCTGTTGTAACAGCACTCTTATAGTCTAAGTTTTTAAACGTTTCTGAATTTATTGTTGTGGCATATGATTGACTTGAAAATGCAATTATAAGTCCTAATAGAATATTTTTTTTAATCATGATATGAATCTTCCTCTGTTGTTTTTGTGAGATAATATATTTTGTTTAAATGTGTTTATCTATTTTTATTGTAATGTTTGTAGTTTATTTTATATTGATC